>CAMDOP010000482.1 GCA_945903675.1 Crenothrix polyspora | reverse complement strand
TATGCCCTTGTGTGATAATGCTCATCGTGAGTTTTCAGATAAGAAATCTGTAAAATTTATTGCCGAAGCAACTAAAACTATTTTTTTATGTGGCTGCTCAGAAACCAAAACGCCACCCTATTGTGATGGCAGTAATAATTGTAGGTCATAAATATGGCTGTAGAGATAGAACATAAATTTTTATTGGCCAACAATGATTGGCGCCAACAAGTTAGTTATTCTGTTAAATATAAACAAGGCTATTTAAGTGCAGTAGCTACAAGCTCTATAAGAGTAAGAATAAGTAATGATCAAGCGTGGCTGAATATTAAAAGTGCAACTATTGGCACGCATAGGCATGAATATGAATATGAAATTCCACTTTCTGATGCACAAGAAATTATTACTAATTTATGTAGTAAACCTATTATAGAAAAAACTCGTCACATTGTTATTAATGAGAATAATACTTGGGAAATAGATGAGTTTGAAGGTGATAACTCGGGATTAATTGTTGCTGAAATTGAATTACTTGAAGTAGGTGCTTCTTTTTCTATACCCGCTTGGCTTGGTGAAGAAGTTACTTCTGATCTTCGTTATTACAATAATAATTTGGCTAGTCATCCTTATTCTGTATGGCGAGATCATTCTTAATTTCTTTGTTAACTCTTTTTATTATTGATTTCGATAATAACCATCGATGCTCTACTAGGCGCTAGTTGATAGTTTTGCTCTGTACATAACTGCAATGATAATAATTAAGCTAAATATTAGCTCTGTACGAAATATTATTATGGCTGCAGTTTATCCTTCACCAGCTTTAAATTTTATTGTTGGAAAAAATGCCAGTGGGAAAAGTGCTTTTCTTGAAGCTATTTTTTTATTAGGTCGCATTAAATCTTTTCGTTCGTCAGCAATAAAATCGGTTATTAATTCATCACAGTTGGAGTTGGTAGTTTCTGCTGAAATTTTGCAGATGAATGGTGCTACAGCCCACTTAGGTGTGAAGATTGATAATAAAAATTATTATTGTCGTATAAATCACCAAACTACACATAAAAAATCTGATTTCGCTTATGCATTACCATTGCAAGTCATTCATCCTAAAAGTTATGAATTGCTTGATGCCGCACCTCAATTAAGAAGGGAGTTTTTAGATTGGGGGGTTTTTAATGATAATGAAAGTTTTTTACTTAATTGGCGTAATTATAAAAAAGCATTAGCTCAACGCAATTCATTATTGAAGTCCCGATCTCTCAAGGAACTTAATGTTTGGAATAATGAATTAGTTTATTACGGTACAATAGTTAATAATTACCGGCAAAGTTATTTACTTCAATTTAAACCTGTATTTATTGAAATCGTTGCTAAGTTTCTTGACCTTAAAGATGTTGATTTACGTTTTTTATCGGGGTGGAATACTGATAAAGATCTTTTGAATGTTTTTATAGAAGATCTTGATAAGGATCTTCGTTTTGGATTCACTCATAGTGGACCTCATCGTGGTGATATTCAAATCATAGTAGATAGTCGTTTAGCTAAAGATTTTGTTTCAAGAGGCCAACTTAAATTATTAGTTATGAGTTTAAAGCTTGCACAGATGCAATTGCTTAAAAATCAACATAGCAATGTTGGTTGTTTCCTTATTGATGATTTTGCGGCTGAACTAGATATTATTAATAGAGCTAAATTACTACAATATTTAATTGAGTTAGAGTGTCAAGTATTTATCACTACTACAGAACCTTCTGATTTTGGTGATCTAAGTCATATAAAAAATTACAAAATGTTCCACGTGGAACAGGGCAACATAATACAAGTGTAATGTTTCATGTGGAACATTCACAACTACAGTAAAGTGAGAAAATCATGAGTAACAATAGCGGACAATATGATAGTTCTAATATTCAGGTTCTAAAAGGACTGGATGCCGTAAGAAAACGACCAGGAATGTATATAGGCGATACAGATGATGGCTCTGGCTTACATCACATGGTCTTCGAAGTTGTTGATAATTCCATTGATGAGGCATTAGCGGGATATTGCAAAGAAGTAAAGGTTGTTATACATAGTAACGGATCAGTTACAGTTTCAGATGATGGACGTGGAATACCCGTAGATATTCATAAAGAAGAGGGTAGATCTGCAGCGGAAGTTATTATGACGATACTTCATGCTGGTGGTAAGTTCGATGATAATGCATATAAGGTGTCGGGAGGATTACACGGTGTTGGTGTATCTGTAGTGAACGCCTTATCAGAAGAATTGAATCTAGAGGTGCGTAAGAATGGTCAGCTTTATAAGCAACAATATCGCATGGGCAACCCGGTTGCTCCATTAGCCTCAGTTGGACCAGCAGAAGGCTCAGGTACTTTAATAAATTTTAAACCAAGCACAGAAACTTTCACAGATATAGAGTTTCATTATGATATTTTGGCAAAAAGATTGCGCGAATTATCATTTTTAAATTCAGGTGTACGTATAAGTCTCAATGATGAGCGAACAGACCGGCAAGATATTTTTGAATTTGAGGGTGGAATAAGCGCGTTTGTAGTGCATCTTAATAAAAATAAAACACCTTTATTCCCTGAAGTATTTCACTTCATTGCAGAAAAAGAGGGTGTTACGGTCGAAGTTGCAATGCAATGGAATGACTCGTATCAAGAAAATGTTTTTTGCTACACCAATAATATACCTCAACGTGATGGAGGGAGTCATTTAGCAGGTTTTAGAGGCGCATTAACACGCACAATCAATCAATACATAGAAGCCAGCGGATTAGCTAAAAAAGAAAAAGTATCAACTACCGGTGATGATGCTAGAGAAGGCTTAACAGCAGTACTGTCAGTTAAAGTACCTGATCCAAAGTTTTCATCGCAAACAAAAGATAAATTAGTATCTTCAGAGGTAAAGCCACTAGTTGAATCTACGATGAATGAAAAACTTCAAGAGTTTTTGCTAGAAAAACCACAAATAGCTAAAACCATCGTAGGTAAAATTATTGATGCCGCGCGTGCAAGAGAAGC
>CAMDOP010000481.1 GCA_945903675.1 Crenothrix polyspora | reverse complement strand
GTTTCATCTAGCATGTACATTATTTTGTACAATTCGAGTTTATTATGAAACAAGCTACTTTTACAGAAGTTCGTAACCACGCCAAACAGTATTTTGATATTGTTGAGTCCGGCGAGTCCGTGCGTGTACTTCGTAATGGAAAACCCATTGCCGATATTGTTCCGATTGTGCCTGATCTACCTTCCTGGAAACGACGTAAGGCGCAACCCTTGGTGTTAGAGGGCGTTTCTGCTAGTCGCTTGATTCTAGAAGAACGAGAAGCAGGTATTTAATGCTCGTTTTCTTTGATACATCCGCATTTGTTAAACGTTATATTAATGAATCTGGAACCGATAAAGTTCTAGAATGGTGCGACAAGGCAACGGAAATAGGTTTGTCCGGCATTGTGCTTCCAGAAATTATCTCTGCTTTTTGTCGCTTAAGTAGAGAGGAAAGGATCACTGGCGTGCAATATCAGAAACTAAAATCATTGTTAATGGCTGATATTGAAGATGCGGCGCTATGCGATCTTGCGCCTGCGGTATTGGCTCAGTCGATTATGAGTCTCGAAAACAATGTACTGCGTGGCATGGATGCTATACATGTCGGTAGTGCTGTGGTGCTGAAAGCGGATGTTTTTGTATCTTCTGATAAACGCCAGTGTGAAGCGGCTGCACGTGCCGGGTTATGTGTTGAGCTAGTGTAGTATCAAGCAGCTTTGAACATGTGCCAGTAAAGAGCATCCTAAATTTACCGGCGGCATTGATAAATCAATGGCGTAAAATATTCCATCCGATCAATTAAAGGTAAAAAAGTAACCAATGTCTCCACATCTGAAACTGATTCCTTCAGTTATGCCGAGATATTGGAAAGCCGCGTTATCAATTAGTTATACAATTCAGGTTAAATTTACAGGTAAACATGGCAACAATTTCAAAGTTCGACTTAACTGTAATCGAGTCTATCTCTAAGATTTTAGGTGATACAAGCAATGGTTTCACAGGGTCAGAGATAACAAGTGTTCTTAATGCCAGCAAGATAGATGATATTGCTTCAGGAAGTACTAAGTGGAAAAGACTTAATTCAGCGCTAGTCAATAAACAAAATATTGATAAGTGCGCAAATAATATTTTGGCGTTTATAGAGCACGCCATGAAGCCGAGTAGACATATTAATAATCATGAATGGTTTAACAATACTCGTTTTGAACTGAACAAGGTTTTAAGTTTCACAGGGTATACATTACAAGAAAATGGAAAAATATCTACTACGATAAAGTCTTATACAATCAGTGAAGCAGCAGCAAAAGCCAGCAAGCTTAAAGAACATCTTTTAATCAGGAAAGTTCACCCTGATGTATTGTTATATTGTAAAGAAGAGTTGCTTGTAGACAACTATTTTCATGTTGTATTTGAAGCGACAAAAAGTGTTGCCGATAAAATTCGTATTAAAACTGATTTGAATTCTGACGGTGCTACTCTTGTCGATGACGCTTTTTCTATTAAAGATAAAGTACCGCATCTTGCTATAAATACTTTGCAAACTGAAAGTGAGCAAAGTGAACAAAAGGGCTTTATGAATCTGATAAAAGGATTGTTCGGTACTTTTAGAAATACAACTGCGCACGCGCCAAAGATAAAATGGTCAATTGAAATCCAAGATGCCTTAGATATTCTTTCAATGGTATCGCTTATTCATAGACGACTAGATAATGCGATTGAAGCTCGAAAAATGTATGAAGGAAAAATATAAAGATAGTTTGGATTATGCAAACTGTCTTTTCAGGGCTCCTAATGGTAAATGCACAGCATTTTCTACGCTATTATCCTGCCGGTTTAGTTTTGAGTTTTTTACCTGACTTATAGGCTTTTCCAATAGTTCTAAAATCAAACATATTCATCTCAAAAGACGAAATTGAAACCTGATTGGTACCATGTACATGGGTTATTAACTTATCGTAGCTTTCCTTATAGGGGGCTTTGGCCACTGAGCCGCCAAATTCTCCCGTATTGACCAACACCACATGCTGGTACATGTGGTAATACAAAGCATCAACCATGGAATCAAACGTGTTCACATCTTTATTTAAAGCAACAACCAAATAAGCGTCGGATTTATTTTTCAAATCAGCGGTCATTTTGATGTCGGTGGCGTCATAACAAATAGTGCCCGTTAACATAAAGCCTTTCTCTTTTGGAAATGCTGGATGCACAAGCTCAATAAGCAATTGATAGGGTCGCCAGGGCTTAACTTTGCCAACCTCATCCTGCATCATGTTCCACTTACCTTGTAGGCGATTTATAAATTGACGACCGCTGGCCTGTTTTTTGGGAATAATCCATTTTGCAATATTATTAGGCCCATCCACACCAGGTAATCTTGTGAATGTCAAACCAGTAAAAATTATGGCACCGGTTTTATCCGCTAAACATTTAAGAATATCCATATCTTCATTATTGACCGCTAGCTCAGGCCAAATAATGAGATCAATATCGGTTCTTTTGTAATTGGTATCATCTATGCTGTTTTGACTGTAAGATTTATGCAAAATCAACTCTGCAACAGCTGCCACATGGCGGCGATGCCTAGCCCTATATACCGATGTATCGAGCATCAGCCCATGGTCAGAAAAATCACTTTTCAGCGGCAGTAATGATTGCACCATCACAACACGAAGTTCCTGCTTTTCTTTTGGCCAATCTAAATTTACTCGTTCCACATAGGCAGGAATGCCAGAAATGTTACAAAATAACGATTTCTGATATTTAAGACGATCTTCGACTAACTTTTTAAGCGTTTTTAAGTCCCAGACTTTTGGCCAATCATAACCGTCATCATGAATATTGGTACCAGGCCATTGCAGTAAATGAAATAATAAGCTCGATACCCAGCCAGACATGGGAGCCGTTTCACCGTTGAGAGCTTCAGGCGAATGCATCATGCCTAACTGGCGTTTCATAAAGCTGGTTTTCAATCCAGTATATTTTGCTTGATTAGACACCCGTGCATTCATACCTGACCAGTCAAT
>CAMDOP010000480.1 GCA_945903675.1 Crenothrix polyspora | reverse complement strand
AACAAGCATTCCCATACTTCGGGATGACTGATAGCTAATGAGTAATCAAAAATATACAACTCAATTGTCCGCTGGTTTAGGTTTAAAAGAAGAAACCAAAAGCCTGTTTGAACTCTATGAAGGCGGCATGACAGTCCAACTGATGCATGAGCGCGCCCTTAATTCTGGTTTATTCCCGAATATAACGGCAAGACGACTTAGAAATATCATTGCTGAATGTTTTTCACCCAGGTATTTGCGTGAAAAAGAAGTTGCTAATAATGTTAAAGCTCTCATGCCTAAGCTAACCTCCGCAGAGCTAACCCAATTGTTTTATTTCTATACCGCTAAGGCTAATCCAATTTTGGCTGATTTTGTAAAACAAGTTTATTGGCAAAAATATGCGTCAGGCTATGCCACATTAGCGACTGATGAGGCAAAGAGCTTCATTGAAGCGTCCCTGCAAGCTGGAAAAATGCAAAAGATTTGGTCTGAGTCAACGGTAAAGAAAGTTTCATCCTATCTATTAGGGTGTTTAGTTGATTATGGCTTTTTAACGGTCGAAAACCCCAAAGAACGTCGCTTAACACCGCCCAGGCTCTCCGATAAGTTGGTAGTGTATTTAGCTTATGACTTACATTTTTCATGCTTGGGCGACAATGCGATTATTAATCATATCCACTGGCAATTGTTTGGTTTAGCACCAGAAGATGTCAGAGAAGAGATAAAGAATTTAGCCTTAAACAGACATTGGATTATTCAGGCTGCTGGTGATGTAGTACAAATCAGCTGGACTTATAAAAGTATGGAGGAAGTAATCAGTGTCATTGCTTAAGACGAATTTTGATGAACTTATTTCAAAAATAAGACAAGGACGTGAATTTACCCACGCAAGCTTCGAACCTATTTATTACCTCATTTTTTCACCGTCAGAAATAGTGGCCGTGAAGCGACAAAAAAAGGCTTGGCTGTCCAGGCTAAAAACAGAAGGTTGGAATGTGTATGAATTTTCTATTGCTGAACAAATAGAGCAATTACTTTCAACTATAAGCCCCGTTGTTAAAAAGTTATGGGCTGTTTCAGATGAAAAAGATCCGCTTAATTTTGAAAAGGTTACTAATTCAATTGCTAATACGCTAACTAAAGACGGGGCTGGGTTAAAAGAAGTCTTTGAACGATACTTACTTAAAGTGGAACAAGATAAAGATGCCCTTATCTTAGTCACTGATCTAGAAGCTTTACATCCTTATATACGCATAGGCGCTATTGAAGCCGGTCTGCAAGGAAAATTCAATGTTCCCACTGTATTTTTGTACCCTGGCATTCGCACAGGAAAAACAAGACTGAAATTTTTAGGCTTTTATCCAGAAGATGGGAATTATCGCTCACTGCATGTGGGCGGTTAACAAGGACTTATGATGACCAATATAAAAACATTATTTGATGCAAGTAAAGGTTTAGACCGCCGTATAGAAAAAGTAATTACCTTTGGCGCCAATGCAGAAGATAGTTTAAAAGGTGAAATATCTGAATACATTGTTACCGAACATTTAAGAGAAAGTTTGCATGGTTTACTTGAGCGAATGCAAGCAGCCATGGAAAATCCCACAGAAAGCGAAATTGGCGTGTGGGTTTCAGGGTTCTATGGTTCCGGTAAGAGCTCCTTAACAAAATATATCGGTATGGCTCTAGATGATCGAATTACTATCGAGGGAGTGCCTTTTTTACAGCATTTTTCCGATAGAATTACTGATAAAAGAACCAAAGCACTGCTCAATGTGGTTGCAAAAAAATTCCCCGCTTCTGTTGTTATGGTTGATCTTGCCAGTGAACAATCAGCTGGAGCATCAATGGAAGATGTTGCCACCGTTTTGTATTACAAGACCCTACGCTGGGCAGGATACTCTCGTAATTTGAAAGTAGCCTCATTTGAACGCAGAGTAAGAAAAAGCAATCGCTTTGAAGAGTTTGAACAAAAAGTTTCTGAAATGTTGGAAGGAGAAAGCTGGAAAAACTATCAAGATGATCCGGCTGTTGTTGATTATGTAATACCCGCGATTGCCAATCAAATGTATCCTAACTTGTGGCCCGATATTGACAGCTTCAGAACAAATCACGAAGATTTTGTTTTTACTGCAGAACAGCAAGCTCAAGAAATCATCGACATAGTCAGAGAAGCCAGCGGCAAGGAATATTGCCTCTTCATTTTTGATGAAATCGGGAATTACGTAGGTCCAAGACAATCGTTAATTTTTAAACTCCAGGGCTTTGCTGAAATCATAAAACGTATCGGCAAGGGAAAGGTCTGGATTTTTGGTACGGCACAACAAACACTTACCGAAGATGACAAAAGTGCCGCCCTTAATTCCCCTGAATTGTATAAATTAAAAGACCGTTTCCCAATACCATTAAGGCTTGAAGCCAGTGACATTAAAGAAATTTGTTATTTACGTTTATTAGGTAAATCAGTCAGTGGAGAAGAGCAACTGCGAGCCTTGTTTACTAGTCATGGGCAATCTCTACGCTACAGCACTAAGCTTGAAGGCAATAAATATTATGAGGCTGATTTTGACGAAAAAAGCTTTATTAATTTATATCCCTTTTTACCAGCTCATTTTGAACTATTACTCAATTTATTGGGTGTGCTTGCAAAATCAACAGGCGGAATAGGTTTACGCTCAGCAATTAAAGTTATACACGATGTATTGGTTGAAGGAATCGATGAACAAAAACCTATAGCTGAACAAGAAATAGGCTGGCTTGCTTCTTCTGTTACGCTTTATGACGCCTTGGAAAAAGATATAGCCAGCGCCTTTGCAACAAAGCATAAGGCAGTTACTCGCTTAAACCAATCTAACTGGTTTTCTTCTGAAGTACATACCGGTGTTGCTAAAACGGTCGCTCTACTGGAGATACTGAATAACTTACCTATTACGCGGTCAAACGTCGCCGCGTTAATGCATGGTCATGTTGCAGCTCAATCCCAATTAGAGGCTGTTAATAAAGCAATAGAAGAACTAATTAATGAT
>CAMDOP010000479.1 GCA_945903675.1 Crenothrix polyspora | reverse complement strand
TAAATCTAGTGATTCAATGCGAAATAAGCGGCTTTGAGCGATGGTGGTTCTTTTAAGGATAGTCGGTCTGTTAGGCATTGTGGTATTTTATGATTTTTTTATGACTAAATATAACCCATCATGATTAATTGGCAAGATATTGATACGGTTTTACTGGATATGGATGGAACCTTACTGGATTTGAACTTTGATAATCATTTCTGGAATGAGTTTGTGCCCTTAAAGTTTGCCCAACTACACGATATGGATCTAAGCTTAGCTAAGTTGCAATTAGAGCCTCAGTTCAAAAGTATGGAAGGACAGTTGGAGTGGTATTGCTTAGATTACTGGAGTGAGGCTTTGCAGTTGGATATTGTTGGTTTAAAGCGGGAACTTTCTGAGTTAATTGCCGTATTGCCTCATGTCACTGACTTTTTAGAAAAGCTGCAGCAATCCTCTAAGCAAGTGTTGTTGGTAACTAATGCGCATCGTGATAGCTTGGGTCTGAAAATGGAAAAGACTTGTCTACAGCCTTTTTTTGATGACATTGTCAGCTCTCATGACTTGGGCTTCCCTAAAGAACACGCGGGTTTTTGGCCATTATTGCAGCAATGTCAGGTCTTTGATAAAAAGCGTACCCTGATGGTTGATGACAATATAGCAGTGTTAAATTCAGCCCAGTTGTTTGGTATCGGGCATTTAATCTCTGTGAGCAAACCAGATAGCCAGCAGCCCAAAAAACAGATCACTGAATTTCGTTCTATTGAGGATTTTCGGGAGTTGATGGTCGGCTGGTAAATTTCTTATGCTTGTCTGAGCTAGGACGCCTACCTTGATGATCGGCTTTAGGTTTGGCTGGCCTTCTTTCGGGTATGATAATGTCGGCTAATAGATTGGCGGTGATGGCGTTAACAGGAATTTTCTGGCCTATATAGGTTTCAATATCCGGCATGGAATAAGCGTAATGTTCGCAGATGAAACTAATGGCGATACCGCTGGCACCAAAGCGAGCTGTTCTGCCAATTCGGTGCACATAATCTTCCACATCTTGCGGTAAATCATAATTAATAACATGAGAGACGTCGGCTATATGCAGGCCTCTAGCGGCCACGTCGGTAGCAATGAGTAAGGTGATTTTATTGTCCTGAAAATCAGCTAATAGCCGCTGGCGTTTGTCTTGCGGTACATCACCACTGAGAGCCGCAGTTTTATAGCCGTTGGCATTGAGTGTGTCGTCTAGTAATTCTGCGCAACGTTTGGTGTTGACAAAGATAATGCTGCGTTGCGGTTGATGGTGGTTTAACAAGCCGATTAATAGCGGTATTTTTTGTTCATTGGCGGGGCAATAGGCGCTTTGTTGTATCGCTTTAGAGGTTACTTCCTCGGTTTCTATGCGTATGAGTATAGGATTGTTCATGTGCTCATAGGCCAGTTCAGTGACTTTATAAGATAAGGTCGCTGAAAACAGCATGTTTAGGCGTTGTTCTGGTGCGGGCATGCGTCGTAACAAATAACGTATATCCTTGATAAAGCCTAAATCAAACATGCGATCAGCTTCATCCATAACCGTGACTTGGATGTGATCTAGTGTGAAAGCATTTTGTTTATAAAAATCAATAATCCGCCCTGGAGTGCCGATGATGATATCAATATCGGTTTTTAAAGTATCCAATTGTTTTTGGTAATCAGTGCCGCCATAAATCAGCGCAAACTTTAAATTAAGATGTTTGCTGAGTAATAAGGCGTCTTTATGAATCTGGATCGCTAGTTCACGGGTCGGGGCAAGAATCAGTGCTCTGGGATTTTTAATAGCTTCACTTTCATCATTGATGAGATGTTGAAAAGTAGCCAGCAAAAAAGTGGCGGTTTTACCCGTGCCCGTTTGCGCCTGTCCGGCAATATCTTTACTGCGCAATAATAAAGGCAGTGCTTGATCTTGAATCGGTGTGCAATGATTAAACTTGGCATCGTTTAAGCCTAACAATATGGAGTCAGACAATTCAAGATTGCAAAAGCGTGTTTCAGTTAAATGAGTAGTATTCATGCGCTATAGCATAACGTAAAAATCAATTTGCTTGAAATTGATTGACTCGATACGCGATCCCTCCTATTGTTTTGTTTTTTATTTTGGAGAAATAGTGTGAGCGATTCAGTTCTACATGTAAGTGATAGTGAATTTAACGAAACCGTTATTAAAGCTAGTGGACCTGTATTGGTTGACTATTGGGCAGAGTGGTGTGGTCCTTGTAAAATGATTGCTCCAGTACTAGATGCCATTGCCGCAGAATATGCCGGTAAATTAACGGTCGTTAAAATAAACATAGATGACAATCCACAGACGCCACAACACTATGGTGTGCGCGGCATCCCAACCTTGATGCTGTTTAAAGATGGTGAAGTGGAAGCGACTAAAGTGGGCGCGTTGACCAAAGTAGAGCTTGCCAAATTTCTTGATAGTAATATTTAAAAATAGTTCTCTGTATTCAGGCCGCCCATAAAAGTTGGACGGCTCTGAATACTTGATATATACTTCTTCCGTGCGATAGTCTCGGGCACTCAATCATATCGTCTGATACTTACCCTCCGAATTCTAAATTCTATCCTAGTTGTTGTGGTGTACAGCCGAACTACTTTTCTCCGAGTTGTCTTTTTATGAATCTTACCGAGTTAAAACTAAAACAAATTAGTGAAGTTATTGAAATTGCCGAGTCCCTAGGGCTTGAAAATGTCGCTAGATCACGCAAGCAAGATTTGATCTTTGCTATTCTAAAGAAGCAGGCAAAGGCCGGCGACGATATTTCTGGCGATGGTGTTCTTGAGATTTTGCAAGATGGTTTTGGCTTTTTACGAACCCCAGGTTGCTCTTATTTAGCCGGCCCCGATGATATTTATGTGTCACCCAGTCAAATTAGACGCTTTTCTTTAAAAACCGGCGATACGATTACCGGTAAGATTAGACCACCTAAAGATAATGAGCGTTACTTCGCGATGCTCAAAGTTGATCAGATCAATTTTGAAGCCCCAGAGAAT
>CAMDOP010000478.1 GCA_945903675.1 Crenothrix polyspora | reverse complement strand
AGTAATCAGCATTATTTAAACCATGTCTCGGAGGATAATTATGATCCAGGATCGGCAGTTAACCCAAGTGCTTCCTTGTCTGGCAAGCATGTTTTCGATAGATTCAACCCTTCAGTTGGTTTTACTTATAACCCTTATGAGATTATTGGTCTTTATGCTGGATATAATGAAGGTACTCGTGCGCCAACTACCAGTGAGTTAGGCTGCGCTAATCCAGAGCAGCCTTGTAAATTACCCAATTCTATGGCGGGAGATCCCACTCTGAAACAGGTCGTGACTGAAAATTGGGAGGCCGGTTTTAGAGGATTACTGCCGGGCAAGGTCAACTGGAGTTTAGGATACTTCAATATTGTTAATAATGATGATCTTCACTTTGTTGCTGCGCCAAATGCTATTACCAATGGACACGGTTACTTTAAGAATTTTGGTAAAACACAGCGTCAAGGTATTGAAGTAAGTCTTGATCGTAGAGTTAAAGAATGGAGTGTAGGTGCAAATTATACCTATTTAGATGCGACTTATCAGTCTACTGAGACACTTAACAGTGAATACAATCTTGCAGGCGTTGATAGTACAATTACAGTGAAGCCAGGCAACCATATTCCGTTGGTACCTTCACATACTTTTAAGACCTATGTTGATTATCAGCTGACCAAAGAATGGGGTACTAATTTAAATGTTATCGGTTTCTCTGAATCTTTTGTTAGGGGTAACGAGAATAATAATCAACAGAAAAACGGAACAATACCAGGTTATGTGGTTGTCAATTATGGTGTGCGTTATACGCCAAGGTTTGTTAAAGGGGTGAATATATTTGGCCAAGTCAATAATATACTCGACCAACAATACTATACGGCTGGTCAGTTTGGTGCTGCGGGTATTGCAAATAATCAATATCAGAACTCTCCAAGCGGTACTACATTTTATGGGCCTGGAGCAGCAAGAATATGGTGGTTGGGTATGAAATATAGCTTTTGATATTTATAAGTCAAAAATAATTTAATTGTAACCATTATTTTTCATTTATCGTTCCCACGCTCCGCGTGGCAACGATGAGATGTAAGCAAAAACTGCGGTGCTAGTCGCGGCAAACAAAATTAAACTGACGTTAGTGAATAACGTCAGTTACTTATAATATATTGGCGTAATCTTGCTCTAATTGCCGAAAGTTTAACGACGTCATAAAGCGACTAAAACTTAACCAAGCAGAAAGGCCCATCAAATCTTGAAATTGTGCAGGTAGAAAGCGTGGAGCTATCACAGTGCCTTCATCGACTAAATCTACCAATATTTTCATATCTTCAATCATGGTTTTGCCACAAAACAATAAAGGGATCCGATCTGGCTTGCCTTTACTGACCGCTAAGCGCATAAAGTTATAAGTGAGTACAAAACCTTTGATGTAGGTTAAATCTTTAGTAAAGGGCATGCCATCGGGCGTACTGCCTCGAAATACACGACTACTGAGCGTAAAGCTTTCTTCTTGATCCAGCCCTTTGTCCCTGAAAAAAGTAAATATATCCATAAAGTCAGCACCTTCTTCAGCCAGCGTGATGGCACGTACGCGATTAATAAGGCGCATTAGGCGATGAGGTGTCGAGCTAAACGTTAATATCTCCATTAAAACAGCTAGACCTTCTTGGGTTACCGTAGCCGAGGGTGGTCCTTTGCCTAAAAAAGTACAATAAGGCTGAGCAAGGCCATTGAGCGTAGTACCCAAATGTACGCCTATTTCATGGACCTCAAGTACACGCAGATCCCGTTTATTAAATAATGCATCTGAACGTATTTTAATATAATCAGTGCCGGCTGCTGCATCAGCAATAATGCCATCGCTAATCATGGCGCGTAGCCCTTCACCCGGAAAGGCTTCTTCAATCTTCTCGTTAAGAATAGTTACCGCTTCTTGGGCAGTAATGGTTTTGGCTTCTTCTGTTAAAAAATCTAGTTCTAGTAGTTGAGATAAGGTCTCTTCCATCATGCTACCTAGATTAGCAATGGTTGGATCACCTACATGGAAAACATCTTGAGCAGAACCATACAGCTCTTGAGAAATATTAGAAAAAGTGGGCGTACCCCGAGCATCCAGCATACATACTACATCCTGATATTCACGACAAATTCGGCGCATGATGACACTGAGCGGATTAAGCTGTCCCAATTTTCGGACTAGATCACGTTCAATTTGATAGAACTCATGTTTTTTTTCTACAGGATCAAAGCCTAAGCAGCGGCTTTGATAATAAGCAGTGCTAACAGCGGGTATTTTTTTACATTTACTAGCAAAAAATTCTTGTTTGATACGGTCATCCCACTTGATAGCATCCAATATTCGAATCGGTTGTTGTGCTTTAACAATTCTATCGGATAGCGTTTTTACTTCTATGAGGTAAGTGGATGGCTTTGCAATTTTCTCAGTCATGGTTAAATCATCGGTTAGCCGTGCATTGATTATCTAGCAGTGCTTGTAAGTATATCAATAGTTTTACTAAGTCGAAGGGAAATTCTCAGGACTGAATGAGTTTTTTACTTATGAATAACTGACGTTTCGCAGTAACGTCGTTTTACTCTCGTTTGCCGCGCTGAGCACCGCAGGTTTTGTTGGGATTAGCCCGAAGGGGCGCGGCATGGATGCCGCGCGGCGGTAGGAGGGCAGGACGCCCTCTCTACCGACCCCCGACAAAAACGAGGAGCGCAGATCGAGCTGCAATCGAGCCGCCTTTTCTTTGGATACTTTCTAAAGGCTGCGCAAAAGAAAGTATCTCGCCCTCGGGTGCGAATACCCGATTAACACATCGTCGCGATAGCGATCTCATTATCTATGTTTTTTTAAACCGCTGAATGGCGGCTACATAACATCAGTTAATCATAGATGCAAGATTAAATAAAAAACGAAATGAGCGTCTACTGGCACTTTGTACTTATCCGCAGAATCCTAAACCCCTCCAGTAACGATATGAAAGACGCTTTGGTAATGCGACAGTCATTTTGCGGATTATACAAAACGCCT
>CAMDOP010000477.1 GCA_945903675.1 Crenothrix polyspora | reverse complement strand
TTTCTATTAATCTTCAAGAAGAAGATAATGACCAAGCTATTAATGTCTCTTTAATTCCCTTTGTTACGTTAGCTGAAGATGAAGAGCCTGGTAATAAAGAAGAAGTTACCTTAATAAACCATGTAAGTTCTTTTAAAGTTGCTTATTTTGGCATTGAAAGTGCTACGGGCGAAGGGGCTTGGGTTGATGAATGGATCGATAAAGAAACACTCCCCAAACTGGTGAAAATAAACATAGCCTTGGCAAATGATATGTTCTGGCCGGAGATGATATTGGATCTTAAAGTGACGGGGACTGCAGAAATCGCTACCCCAGTGCGAAATATATTAAATCGCACAGAGGAAATCAATATGCCTGAGACCCTCGAGTGATACGACAAAGAGGCATAGCGATGGTTCTGGTTTTATGGGTATTAAGCCTACTGATTATTATGGCCGGAAGTTTTGCGCTAAGCATGCGCAGGGAAGCCGCTCTTATTTCAGTCTTAAAAAACAATGCTCATGCCAAGGCTATAGCAGAATCTGGCATTTCCCTTGCTGAAATGATGTTGCTGAGTCCTGACCCCAGCAAAGTTTGGCGGGCTGATGGCAGTATTTATGAAATAAGAGCCTCCGATGCGATAATACGGATACGCTTACAATCTGAGGCCGGCAAAATAGATATTAATAAGGCCGATCAAGCCGTATTACAAAGCCTAATGGCCTTTGCGCCTGTTGATTCAGAGCAGCAAGGCAAGTTAGTTGATGCCATTCTTGACTGGCGTGATGCCGATAATTTGGTGCGCCTTGACGGCGCCGAAAAAGAAGAATATCAGGATGCAGGTTTAAATTATGAGCCTAGAAATAAACCTTTTGAATCAACCGAAGAGTTGCAGTTAGTATTGGGCATGAATAAAAAAGTACTTGCTTGGCTGGATACTTTGGTGACGATTTATTCTAATCAACCCCGTATTAATTATCAGGTGGCCTCCAAAGAAGTATTACAAGCCATGCCTGGTTTAGATGCAGGACTTATAGATTCTTTTGTTAGCATGAGAATGGAGAGTGCTAAAAACAATTTACCGGCGCCACCCTTTCCATTAAATACGGGATCAAGTAATACCACAGCACAAAATGATACCACAGGACAAAATGATATTCTGACCCTCACGTCTGAAGCGATTGTAGATGATGAATCAAGAGCCATGTTGAGTGTTGTTATTACTAAATCAAATACGAATGAAAATATGCCCTTTCAAATTTTGAAATGGCAGCCTGTAACAAGCAATAATGCGTCGTTATTTACGACAATTATGAGTGAATTATTAGTAAAACAATATGCTGAACCTGAACTCAACAATTGACCTTAATTTTAAGCAATTTTTTCGCTGGTGGAAACGAGAGCTCAGCTTCCTATTGCCTGAAAAAATTAAAGGCCTCATAGATAATAAACAAAGCTTTATTATCATTACGCCTAAAGACCAGCAATTCGTTATATCGTTTTATTATAATGGCCTAATTGAACCTTTAATAACAGTTGACCGTGGCCATAAAGGCTCTACCCTGAAAAGCCTTTACGAAAAAGACGAACGCTTGGCGAAAGCAACCGTTATTCTTAGATTATCTAAGCAAGATGCCTTGCAAAAAGAATTAGGCTTGCCATTGGCCGCCAAAGAAAATCTTTATCAAGTAGTCGCTTACGAACTTGATCGATACACACCCTTTAATGCCGGACAGGTTTATTTTGCTGTTAAACTTTTACCCGGCGTTAATGAACCCGGGCAACTCAAAGTCATGATGCTATTGACCACTAGAGAACTGCTTGATGAGCTTTATGAAGATGTACAAGCGCTAGATTTATCATTGTCGTTTGTTGACTATGAGGGCTTTCCTAACAACTTGGCTGACACCGATTATCATTACAATCTATTACCTGAAAATTTACGGCAAAAACCAAAAAAACTGCCACAACTCATTCGTTACTCACTACTAACATTATCCGGTTTATTGTTGATCTCCGTGATAGCAATGCCCGTTGTATTTGAATATCAAACTGTTACACTCTTGCGTTTAAAAGCTGACTCCCTAGAAAAAGATGCCAAGAAAGTCAAGGCGATGCAAGCGTCTATTGATGCCGTGATAGATGAAACCAAGTTGCTGCTTAAGGAAAAAAATGCTACGCCAGAAGTGATTGTGATGTTAAATACCTTAAGCACACTGATTAAAGATGACACCTGGCTGAGTTATTTGCAATACGCCGATGGTCATGTGCAAATACAAGGAGAGTCACCTGCCGCTTCAACCTTAATTGCTGTTTTGGAAGCCTCCGATGTGTTTGCTAATGCACGTTTTGTTTCACCGGTTACTCAAGATAGAATTAGTAAACTTGAGCGCTTTCAGATTACGGTAGATGTGGTAAAAGCAAACGGTGGCAACAGTGAGTAAGCTAAAAGAATTGGATTTATTCAGACCTGAACTACACGAACGTTGGCTGGCCTTAGGCTTGTTAATTGTCGTGCTAATTATGAGTGTCTTGGTTTTTTTTGCACCTTTAATCAATAAGGGCCTTGAGCTCATCGATGATAAAAATAATCTAGTCATCAAGCTACAACAATATGAGCGTATTTTAGCAAAAAAAGAGATCGTTACTGCTAATATGGCTGACATAACGTCACAACATGAGACACAAGGTTATTTTAATAGCCAAGAAACAGATGCCCTGGCATCAGCAGAAATGCAGGAGTTTATTAAAAAAGCAATTGTTGATGCGGGAGGCCAATTAAGTAGTACGCAAGCGCTGCCTATCAATAATAAAGAAAATTTTAATCGAATCACTGTGAGAGTGAGAATGACCGGAAGCAGTCATGTTTTGCGGACGGTGTTATATAAAATTGAAACATCTAAACCCTTAATTATTATTGACCAGATTGATATAAGACCGATGCGTGGAATAAGAAACAGAACTACACGACAAATAGAACTCAGCAATGAATTGAACGTTAATTTTCAAGCCGTTTGTTTTATGAGAAAACCAA
>CAMDOP010000476.1 GCA_945903675.1 Crenothrix polyspora | reverse complement strand
AGAAAACAAATTATTGAACTCTGAAGACTTTATGCGATGGATGTTGCCTTCGTTTAAAGAATTGACCTATGAGCAATTAAATGATCGGCAGATAGTGAAATTGAGCTTATTGCGTGAGTTTTATTTGCGTCCAAAGAGACGTTTCTCTTTGGAAGGCTTAGGTTTGGTGCAATTGTATTACCCAGCTCTGGAACAGCAAGTTCTTCCAGCTATTATGAAACAACGAAGTGTAAGTAAGGAGGATTGGCAGTGTTTATTGCAAGTCGCAATAGATTTTATATTACGATCTGGTGGACCGGCAATTACTGCGCCTCGTGATCTTTCACGCTGGCTAGGATTCCCAGTTAGCCCCATGTTTATGCTGCCAGCAGGTGTTGCAAAAAAATTACCTAAAAAACAAAGAAATTGGCCATCAATGACTTCAACCCAAGCGCGTCGCAATCGTTTGGTAAGGTTACTTGCTTTTAGTTTTAAGTTAGATCTAGACGACCATGAGCATTGTGCACAATTAGACGAGTTACTTACTGCGATATGGCAGGGGATTCGGCCCTTACTGACTCAAAGCGAAGAAGGCTTTCAATTGGAATTGGAAACGCAGGCGGTGCTACAGGAAGTTAACGAAGCTTGGTTGTGTCCGATTACCCGACGTTTGCTGCCAGTGACTTTTCGCGGTGTCACACCTTATTTACCTGAGCTTCCTGTTAGCGATGAATTGGCGCTATGTCTGAAAGTTTCTTTGCCTCGTGTACCCAATCCTTTCTGGTCGGGTAGCTCAGTGATCGAGGCTAATGCCTGGCTGGAAGATAATCAGGCTATACAGACATTAAGGCGATTAGGTGTATGGGACAATATTTGCGACCGCATAGCTTTACATAGTCGATATTTACGAGCTATGGAACATTCTGCTCAGATATCCGGCAGCGATTTGACTAAGCGTGAAAATGATTTTAAGGCAGGTAAGATCAATCTACTTAGTTGCTCAACGACTATGGAAATGGGTGTAGATATCGGCGGCTTAACCGCTGTAGCAATGAATAATGTACCTCCGCATCCAGCCAATTTTTTACAAAGGGCAGGTCGGGCAGGCCGACGAGGTGAAACGGCCGCTTTAAGTTTTACTTTATGTAAAGCTACACCGCACGGCGAAGCAGTTTTTGATAACCCTTTATGGCCATTCGTAACCCGCTTGGCTATGCCACAAGTAGCCTTACAAAGTGAGCCGATTGTTCAACGGCATATTAATGCCTTGGCCTTGGCTACTTTTTTATATGATCGAGTGGCTGATCGAACGCTTAAAGTGAATACTAGCTGGTTTTTTGAGTCCTTGACTGAGGGTGAATCAGCACTTTACGCAATTTTTGCTGATTGGTGTGAAAATGAAGCAACAGAAAATAATAATTTAATAAATGGCCTGTTGTTAATAACGAAGCGTAGCATTTTGGCTGGGCGACCGGCAGACTATTTATTAGGCCGATGTATAGTAGCAGTGTGCACTATTGCTGAGCGGTGGGGTAATGAGTTAAATGCTTTGCAATCTCAATTGGAGTTGATGAAGACTCCTCTGGGGGACAGTAAACCTGAACAAGCGCTTGAAATTCAACTTAAGCGCTTGAGAGGTGAGTATTTATTAGGTATTTTGGCAACATTGGGCTTTTTGCCTGGTTACGGTTTTCCAACGGATATTGTTCAACTGGTAACCACTACACTGGATGATTTAGAGCGTAAAAGACGTCCAGATCCTAGTATACGAGAAGATAACAGGGCTAAACGATCAGGCTTCCCTAGTCGTAACCTGGCGATAGCTATTAGAGATTATGCGCCCGGAACTGATACGGTCGTCGATGGACGTGTGTATCGAAGTGGAGGTGTAACGCTTAACTGGCAAATTCCTGCTGATATGGAAGCATCGCCAGAAATACAGAACTTACGTTGGGTCTGGCGGTGTGAAAGTTGCGGTAGTAGTGGTACTCGATTAACTATGCCTGAACGCTGTCCACATTGTAATGAAAAAGAGGGGGCGCAATTAACAAGAAAGCGTTACTTGCAACCTGGTGGCTTTGCTGTAGATATTCGCTGCCATCCTCATAATGATATTAGTATTCCACAATATATTCCGGTACGGGACCCTCTGATTTCGCTTGAGGGTGCAGATTGGATGTCATTACCTAATCCTGCTTATGGTCGCTTTAGAAGTTCTTCACAAGGCCAGCTGTTTCATCGAAGTGAAGGGCTTCACGGCGAAGGTTATGGTTTATGTCTTCGCTGTGGTGCTGCTGACTCGATGACTTCGGATAGCAATCTGCCGTTAGGTTTAGTCGATCATAAGCGTCTGCGAGGTGGTCGCTCAAATGATCGTGAGTTGACGTGTCCTGGTAATGATGCAGATTGGGCTATTCTTAAGAATATTTATTTAGGCGTGGCAACTCAAACGGATGTGCTTGAACTGCAACTTCGGGATAGTAACGGCAAACCTCTCGATAAAATAACAGCTTATACCTTAGCGATTGCGTTACGAAGTGCCCTATGTTTGTTTCTGGGAATTGAGGATCGAGAAATTGGTGCTCATGCTGCATCTACCCGTAATCAGTATGGCGAATCTGCTTACACGGTTTATCTTTTTGATACTGCAACTGGTGGTGCTGGCTATGTCAGTCAGGCTATGTCAAATTTGCCTGAGTTGTTACGTAAGGCTGTTACTATTTTGGACTGCCCAAGACATTGCGACTCAGCTTGTCAGGGATGTGTTTTAACTTACGACACTCAACACCATCTTGATGACTTAAACCGCCATACTGCTAAGAATTTTTTATCTGCTACGTATCTTGATGCTTTGGATATTCCTAAGCATATTAAAGCCTTTGGAGCTGACAGCCATTTGGAGATGGAGCCCCTTATACTGGCTTTAAATAGAGAATGGCAACGCAATGAAATTATTACGGTACGCGTTTATCTAGGAGGAGACTCAAGTCTTTGGGAGCCATTGGCATGGCGCTTACGAGATGAATTAATCCGCTTAACTTCTTT
>CAMDOP010000475.1 GCA_945903675.1 Crenothrix polyspora | reverse complement strand
CGACGGGTCCAGTCACTGAATTTTGCAGACTGGTGAGCCAGGTTTCGTAGGGTAAACCACCGCCTGTTCCGACAGAGGCTTCTGCGAACTCGGGGAGAATGATCCACAGTATAAACAGCAGTGTCAGTTTAGTAATAACGGCTACTTTCATTTTTAAGTTCCTACAGTTTGAGTGAGATAGTTACCGTCTTCATAGCCGAGTATTTCAATTATTTCTTCTACGCGGCGCCCCGTTGGAGCCCTTGCAATATGAATGACGCATTGCACCGCTTCACTGATTAGCGGTTCAATTTGTTTGGGAGAGTCTGGGTGCATGCTAATCAATTGCGCCATGCGAATCAGTCCAGCACGCGCATTATTGGCATGGAGCGTTGCAGCACCGCCTTCATGGCCTGTATTCCATGCCATCAACAGGTCCAAGGCTTCGGGACCGCGCACCTCACCGACTAGTATTCGATCCGGACGCATACGTAGACTCGTTCTGAGTAGCATTGTCATGGAGATATCTAGGGTGGTGTGGTACTGGATAAAATTCTCAGCTGCGCATTGTATTTCACCGGTATCTTCAATGATGATGATGCGCTCGGTAGGGTCAAGGACGACCATTCGATTGATGATGGCATTAACTAACGTGGTTTTACCTGAGCCGGTGCTGCCGGTGACTAAAATATTGCGGTGCCTTTTAATGGCGGTTTCAATGACGACTAATTGTGCAGTGGTCATGATGCCGGCTGCGACATACTGATCTAACGTGAAGATAGCGATAGCTTTTTTCCGAATGGCAAAGGTAGGTGCCGGTACGATCGGGGGAAATTGACCAGCAAAACGAGAGCCATCAATGGGTAGTTCGCACTCCAGAAGGGGCCTGCCTTTGGTGATTTCTTTACCGTGAAAGCCAGCGAGGGTTTTGATAATAGATTCACTTCGGCTTGTCGATAAGACACCTATCTGCCGCATCTTTTCACCGAGTCGTTCTTGCCAGAGCTTACCATCGGCATTGAGCATGATTTCAACGGTTTTAGGATCGGCTAGTGCCGCCATAATATCGGGTCCGAGATCGCGTTCTAATTTGATTTTAGCGCGTGCTTTTACTGAATCCTGAAGTTGTCATATCAGTTCATCGCTCGGTGATTAGTTTGATCTTAAAATCTCTATATATCGAAATTTTTGTTGGTACAATTCAAATATAATAGATTTAAGCGCAGAGTCAAGTATGTCACTTGCTTTTTTTGACGATTGTTATCAGTTGATAGCTATTCGATAAGCAAAAAAAATGAGTACCTGCAAGAATTATAGTTATCGATAGAGCTTTATAGTACTTAGTGCACTATTTATTTTTTATGCGTGGTGGTACTGGTCTTTATTGATGTTTTTTGAAGTGGTGCGTGGTTTATTGCTAAATTATTTTTGGGTCTACACGAGCAAAACTCAGCAATAAGTTGAGTATTCATAGGCCTTTAAAAACACTTAAGGTGTTACTAAATCAGTTGCTGCCAAATTATGACGCCATATACAAAATTCTGGATCGAGACACTCGGTGGAAATTACCTGGCTAGGCTTGCCTAACACTTGTCATGTTTGAGTATGGGACAAACAAATTGCTTAAAATGGCATTATCTACAAGCTTAGTAGAAAAAAACTAAAAATGTGGCGTATTCTTGTGGTGTTTTTAAAAGCGCAGGAGGGGGAAGGCGGGTGTCAAAAAACAGTTTACGTTGTAGGGCCGTCAGGCGAATAGGTTGAGTCGTATTTTGCTTAACTGAGAAGTAAGTAGCTAAGTCAGTTATGCGGAATTATTTTTATGCGCTGTCTGTTGTTGTATTTTTAGTTGCTCGGTAGCCGCTTTTGACCATTGTTTGGCGATAAATGCTTGATGAGTCGGTAGAAGTAAAGAGACGCGTTCAAAGCCTTCTGCAACCCCTCTAATTTTACCGCCTGTTAAGAGCTCTAAGGAATGCCTGTCTAAATCAGTTTCTTCAAGAAGTGCAGGTAATGAAGTTTCCAGCGCATCAGCAATTTGTTCCATAATCCGCAAAGACGGATTACTTTTTCCGTTAGTTAAATCACAGATGAAGCCGAGAGATACGCCAGACATTTTTGACAGTTCTTCTTTGGTGATGTCTTTCTCATCAAGTAGCCGGAGGATATTAGTAAAAAATATGTGGTTATACATGCATCTTTTATAGTCAGAAAAATTAAGCGGCTAAATTTTTATATCGTTTTTATAAAAGGCTTTACGGCCCCTTATGAAGATTTCATTGCCTTCGCTGTTGATCCTGTCCATTAGTATAAAGGGTTTTATGGTCCTTTTGTAGAATGGATTATAGGTCAGGCGCAATGAATTTTATGAAGATATCATTGGCTACTAGTATTTATTAAAAATCTCATTATAATGATATTTATGGGATAACGTTATCGCCTTAATAGTATCCTAACAATTATTCTCCTACAACATATGAGACCTAGGCAATGAATGATACTTCCAGGTGGATTTATTAATGGATTATTTGCGATGCCAGTCAACTGATGATTGCCGTAGAGTATTTCCATGAGTCTCAGTGATAACATCTTTCAACAACGGGTAGCTCATTTAGGTCAGCAGAGGCCCAGCCCGTTAACAGACAGTAAAGTCTATCAACTGCCCATTTGGCCTGAATCCGCTAGAGGAATACCAAACCCGGTATTGCGCAGCGCTTTATTTGCAGCCGTGCAAGGTAAAAAAAGAGCGGTTTTTCAACGTGAACTGTTAGCTTGTCAGAAAGGCTTGCAAATACGTTTCACAGGGATTCAGTTAGATCAATCAGATCTTGACGTTTGGGAGCAAGCGCTCCATTTAGCGAGACATCATTCTTTAGGGACACGTTGTGAATTTTCTGCGTATGGTTTTTTAAAAGCGTTAGGTCGAAAAACCGGAAAAAGTGAGCATGAGTGGTTAAAAAATGCCTTTGCTCGGCTTATGGGTTGTGGCGTTGAATTAACCAACCAACATGAACGGAAAACCTATGGCGGAAGTTTATTAGAGTTTA
>CAMDOP010000474.1 GCA_945903675.1 Crenothrix polyspora | reverse complement strand
GGACAAAGTTACCCCGCGTTGGAGTACATCGTAATAGATGGGAAATCAACCGATGGTACGGTTGAGGTTATCAAATCGTATCAAGCTGGTATAAGCAAATGGATCAGCGAAAAAGATGAGGGTATCGCAGATGCTTTTAATAAAGGCTTGTCATTTGCAACGGGTGAATACATCCTGTTTTTGAACGCAGATGATGCGCTGGCAACTCCAGATGTATTGGAGCATATAGCCAAAGAAATCACCCAAAATGACTATCCTTCATTACTCTATGGCGACTACAATATTCTCGAAAGAAATTCAGGGAAGTTTATTTATCATGGCATAATCAATCTTACTTATAATGGTTTGTTACAGGGCCAAATTCTTCCTCATCCCTGTCTTTTTACTCATCGCACCTATTTTGAAAAATATGGTGGATTTGATCCAGCGTTTAAAATTGCTATGGATTATGAATGGCTGCTTAGAGGTGCCTTTATAGAGCGTATCGTGCATGTTTCATTAGTTGTCTCGAATATACGTGATGGTGGTATTAGTACTCAAGATCATGGGAAGGTGGTCGATGAAATAATTTCTGCATTAAAGAAAAACAATATCATTGGATCCGCTATAGGTGAGTATAAAATGCGAGGATATTTCTTTATTCGCGCTTTTGCAAGAAAACTTCTAAGTGCGATTGGGCTTTACAAATTATTTTTTAATATAAGAAACAGATTCAAAAATGGGTAAACTGAACGTTTTTGCTAAAAACTGGGTAATGGCCTTCATTTACCCAAGGCCGTTAATTGGCTTATTCTATTTACCTCGCTTCTTTAATCACTGGCTCAGATATGTCAGAACGGCAGGGTCAGAAAAAATCAGCGCCCTTGATTTACAGCCATGTTTAGGTGATTGGAGTACGCATACACCATTTGATCCTCACTATTTTTATCAAGGTGCGTGGCTTGCTAGGCGTGTTGGCGCAACAAAAGTCGCTAAGCATGTGGATATTGGCTCCAGTGTTCTTACCATTAGCGTATTGAGTGCTCAAGTCGAAACGCTTTTTGTTGATTATCGACCGCTTAAAGTATTGCTTCCTGGTTTGACTTCAATTGCGGGAAATATACTGGACTTGCCGTTTCCTGATTATTCAATCGACTCGTTATCGTGTCTTCATGTTATTGAGCATATTGGTTTGGGTCGCTACGGTGATCCGATTGATCCTCAGGGTAGTGTAAAAGCGGCGCTTGAATTGCAACGTATAGTAAGTAGTGGCGGCAACTTGTTTCTTTCTTTACCCATAGGGCGAGAAAGAGTCTGTTTTAATGCCCACAGGGTACACTCTCCCGTTTCCGTATTGGCCTTGTTCCCGGATATGACATTAATTGAATTTTCATTCGTGGATGATGCTGGTTTTTATCATGAGCATCAATCAGTTGATGCAGCGATAGGGCTTGAGTATGGCTGTGGATTGTTTCATTTTCAAAAGGCTTAATGGTTTTTGTCGATTATGAATAATCGTCTTCCGGAGTCATTATGGTAGTTAGCCATGTTCTTGGCGGCATTGGTAATCAAATGTTTCAATTTGCTGCAGGGCGCGCACTTTCCCTTAAGAATGACCAGAAGCATCTTCTCGACTTGAGCGATTTTTCGGATTACCGCCTACATCATGGTTTTGAATTGAGTCGGGTGTTCAATGTGGTTACGGAGTGTGCTGAAGCATCTACGTTACATCAGTTATTAGGGTGGCGTGAAAATAAATTGGCTAGAAAAGTGTTACGACGGCGGCAGTTTTCCGGGTTAAGAGGCAAAACTTTTGTGGTTGAGCCGTATTTCAATTATTGGTCTTCTTTTATTAATTTAACCGGTGATTGTTATTTGCATGGTTACTGGCAATCAGAACGATACTTTAAAGCAGTTGAATCTGTTATTCGCCAAGATTTTACGTTTCGAGAGCCATTGAAAGAACACAATGCTGAGCTAGCATTAGAAATTTCAACGATTCAAGCGGTCAGCTTACACGTTCGTCGTGGTGATTATGTTAATAATCCAAAAAATCATAATATTATGAGCGTGTGTGATTTAGAATATTATCGTCTCGCCATCAACTATATTGCCACTCATGTTGAACAACCCGTCTTTTATCTCTTTTCTGATGACATGGCTTGGGTAAAACAGAATTTGCCGCTGGAGTTTCCTTGTGTATATATTGAACATAATTGCGGTGCAGAAAGCTATAGGGATATGCAATTAATGAGCTTATGCCGCCATCATGTTATTGCAAATAGTTCGTTTAGCTGGTGGGGAGCTTGGTTAAATGCCAATCCTGAAAAAATAGTCATCGCACCAAAGCATTGGTTTCGAAACGGAAATGATGATAGTGATTTGATACCGGATGAATGGGTGCGGTTATGATCAATCGAGGTGATTTAGGGAAAGTACCTGTTAGTGTGATTATTCCGTGTTATCGTTGCGCGGATACCATCAAACGGGCGCTGGGCTCAGTGATTGCTCAAACGCTACCGCCGGAAGAGATCATCTTGATAGATGATTTTAGTAATGATGACGGTGTTACTTTGGCCGCTCTTGATCAGCTTTGGCAAGAGCATCCAAAAACGAGCATAAAAATCGTATTGCTTGATAAGAACAGTGGCCCAGGTAGTGCTCGTAATGCAGGATGGAAAGAGGCTTCACAATCCTATCTCGCATTTTTGGATGCGGATGATAGCTGGCATCCTAAAAAGCTGGAAATTCAATATCAATGGATGGTTGCCCATCCTGATGTAGTATTATCAGGTCATCAAACCATTAAAATATCAGAAAATGATACTTTGCCAGAATTACCTGAGAATTTAGTTGCTCGTAGTACTAATAAATACAGCTTGCTGTTTTCTAATTGCTTTCCAACTCGTTCAGTTATGATAAAACGAGATGTTGCTTATCGGTTTCTGCCTGATAAACGCTATGCAGAAGATTACTTGCTTTGGCTCACAATTGTATTTAATGGTCAGCCTGCTTGGTTTTTGGAAAGTCCAATGGCTTATTCATTTAAGGAAGA
>CAMDOP010000473.1 GCA_945903675.1 Crenothrix polyspora | reverse complement strand
GGTTTACGACCCTGCATAAGCAAAGCCGTCAGAAGGAGTGGTTTATGAGTAGGCGTTAAGCCAAAATCTGTAGTAAATAATTCGACCATGTGTTCAGTCGCTTTGTCGTAACCCTTAATCGGCAGCAGGATTACTCTGTTATCAAAGAGTTCGTGTTCCTCTATGATAAGTCTGAGGATTATTTTTTCATCGTTATTGAGTATATTGAGATTATACGTTTCATAATCCAGATTACAGACTGCCAGTAATGCTCGGCAGTCAAGTAATGGCTCAATAATCCCACGAATTTCCTCGGAAGGTATTTGATGGCTAAAGCTAGGCACATCATTGAGATCAATACTTGCAATAATTAAATCATCGTTTAGGTTTCTTAGTATAAGTCTTGAGCTTGTTTTTGAGCGATTAAATTCACAGCCAATACCTGCAACATAAAGCCGCCAATCAAAACTATCATAATAAGTCTTTAATGAATATTGTTTGGCAACTAGTTGCACACTGGCTTTGTCGCTTAGCTTAGTAATCAGTTTCTTAGCGCTTAAGCTGGTTATAAAGTTAAATGATAGTGACATATTAAAGGCGCACAAAGGTTAGTAATAGGAGTTGGATATATGAGTTGTCGAATGATAGTAACGAGGTCATATTAATTTTTAATGACAGTGTAACAAACAAAGTCTATCGTACTCTAGTTTTAATATTGCCTGCTTTTTAAATATTTCGGTGATTAATATGAATAAAGAATTATGCTTACTAAGGCATGGAAAGTCGGATCGTGATCTTGCTGTAGATGATTTTGACCGGCCTTTAAAAAAACGCGGCAAAACTGCAGTTCAACGTATGGGTGAATGGATGCTACAGCAGCATTTATTGCCAGATTATCTAGTGAGTTCCCCTGCAAAAAGAGCGATTTCTACAGCAATTATTGCCCATAAAGCCTTAGCTATTGAAGGCTTAGACATTAAGCAAGATAGGCGAATGTACCAAGAAGGTCTTGAGTCTATTAAATCAGTATTAGCAGATTGTCCAATTAACGCTGCAAGGGTTTTGCTGGTGGGGCATAATCCTGACCTAGAAGACTTGTTGATTTATTTAGTAGGCGCTTCGCGCTTGCCGGAAACTAATAAATTATTGCCAACTTCATCACTGGTGCGCTTGAAGATGCCTGAGGATTGGTTTACATTAGAGCCCGGTTGCGCGCAATTGCTATCAATAACCTATGCAAAATCATTATTAGATGAAGAAAGTTGATTTTGAGCTGTTCATCAGAGACTAGTTAGCTAGTTTTTGATTAAAAATAAAATAACAATGATGTCATAACCTTGTCATATAAAGTCCCTACTCTATTTAGTCTATAAATGGCATAATTTTCAAAAACAACCAATTGGAGACTTGATAATGAAAATATCTTATAAAACTAAATCGATAATCGCAGCAATGGGTTTTGCTACAACAGCAATGTTCAGTGTTACAGTAAATGCAGTACAAGAAGTTGATGCTGGCATACCGACTTATCAAAAAGTTAATGGTATTTCAGGTAATTTATCTAGTGTTGGATCTGATACGCTAGCAAATTTAATGACTTTATGGGCTGAAGAATTTAATCGTGAATACCCTAACGTTAATATCCAAATTCAAGCGGCAGGCTCTTCTACTGCGCCACCGGCCTTAACAGAAGGCACCTCAAATTTAGGCCCTATGAGTCGTGAAATGAAAGATGACGAATTAGTCGCTTTCGAAGATAAATATGGCTACAAGCCTACTCCTGTTCCGGTTGCGATTGATGCTTTGGCAATCATGGTCAATAAAGACAACCCCATTAAAGGTTTAAGCATTCCTCAAGTTGATGCTATCTTTTCGTCTACTCGTAAATGTGGCCATGCATCAGAAATTGATAATTGGGGCGATGCGGGTGTAGCTGCATGGGCTTCTAAAAGCATCCAATTATACGGACGTAATTCAGTATCAGGAACTTACGGCTATTTTAAAGAACATGCTTTATGTAAAGGTGATTTTAAAAGTAACGTAAACGAACAACCAGGCTCTGCCTCTGTGGTTCAATCGGTCACTTCTTCTGCTAACGGTATCGGTTATTCAGGCATGGGTTACACCACGTCTGGGGTAAAAATGGTTCCTTTAGCTAAAAAAGAAGGTCAAGCTTTTGTTGAAGCAACGCCAGAAAATGCTATTAAGGGTAGTTATCCTTTAACACGTTACTTATACATTTACATTAACAAAAAGCCTAACCAACCTTTAGCGCCTTTAGAAAATGAATTCATGAAAATGGTTTTATCTAAAATTGGTCAGCAAGTCGTTATAAAAGATGGTTATATTCCATTGCCAGCTAAAGTTGTTGATAAAATATTGACTACTCTTAAGTAGATCGTTATAGATAATTTGCTTTAATAGTATGGAAGTTATATTAACAAGGATGTTAGTCTGATTAATGAGTTATGTCCTCGACGATAGTTATCGTTAATACAGGCAGTCAAGTAATAACGGTTGGAGTTCGAAGCATGAATTTCAGCCGTTTTTTTTAAATTGGTTATCATCTTCACATTTAATTTCTATAAGCTGCTCATGTCTGAAATAAACAGTCAAACAAAATATTCCTCAGCCATAACTAAAACCTCGGGTGGCGTTCATGAACGTTGGCGACTAATAAAAGATAGCTTGGCTCGCTATGGCGTATTGATCGGCGGCCTAGGTGTTATCGTTGCTATTGCCTTGATTTTTTTCTATTTGCTATATGTGGTTTATCCCTTATTCATTTCTGCAACTGCTGAATCGGTTCATCAATATCAGGTGCCGGAAGCTAGTTTAGGTAAAACCGTGTTGTTGGGTGTTGAAGAACAAAACGAAGTCGCCGTCAGATTTACAGATGCTGGGCAGGTTATTTTCTTCGAAGTGGCAACTGGAAAAAACATTTTAACTGAAGCCATAAAAATACCCGAAGGCGCACATATTGTGAGCTTTGCGCAGGGTAGTCCTAATAACGAAGGGGCTGTTATATATGGCTTATCGGATGGTAAGGCTGTCATCGTTAAGCA
>CAMDOP010000472.1 GCA_945903675.1 Crenothrix polyspora | reverse complement strand
ATGAGTGGTATGGAAATAATTTTTCTGAGCACTGGAAGGTCATCCCGCTTCTACGTAAACCCTGTAAAAAAATAGGTCGTGCTCAAAGCCGTAAAATACTGGGTCTGAAGGTTGACGAATATGTAATTTGTAGTTTTGGTTTTTTAGATTCGACCAAGCTTAATCATTGTTTGTTGGAAGCGTGGCTTGAATCTAGCTTGTCTAAAGATTTAAATTGCGTATTGATTTTTGTCGGCGAAAATCACGGTGGTGAGTATGGTGTTAGATTGCTCGAAAATATCCGTGCCAGTGGACTGGTAAAGCGTATTTTTATTAGCGGTTGGGTCGATAGTGTGACATATAGTCATTATCTTGCTGCTACAGACCTTGCTGTGCAACTTCGCACACTATCTCGAGGTGAGACTTCGGCGGCAGTATTAGACTGCATGAATCATGCACTGCCAACCATCGTTAATGCCAATGGATCAATGGCTAATCTGCCATCTGATGCAGTGTGGAGAATACCTGATAATTTTGCTCAAAGCCAACTTGTCGAGGCACTTGAAATATTATGGAAAAATGCTGAAAAACGAATTACGTTAGGCAAAAGGGCACAAAAAAACATTCAAACACAGCATGCCCCAGATCAGTGTGCCAAACAATATGTAGAAGCTATAGAGCAATTTCATGCCCAATCGCAATATGATACACACTCATTGGTTAAAGCCATTACTGAACTTGAAGGTCATTCCGCAACAGACAGTGAATATAGGTTACTTTCGCAAGCCATTGCGCAGTCGTTTCCTGAAAAACAGCCAATACGACAGTTATTTCTCGATATATCAGCCACCTGTCGTACAAATTTAAAGACGGGTATTGAACGAGTAGTAAGATCTTTAGTTATGGATTTGATTAAATCACCACCTGCTGGTTACCGAGTTGAGCCTATATACTTAACTAACGAAGATGGTGGCTGGCAATATCGTTATGCAAGACGCTATACGTTAGGGTTGTTAGGCTGTCCTTCAGAAATGTTAGTTGACGAAGTGGTAGAGCCGCGGAATAGTGATATTTTACTGGGGTTGGATCTATCTGGACATCAATTGCTGGAGGCAGAGGCTTCTGGTTTATTTAATGATTACCGAAATGTTGGCGTAGCTGTTTATTTTGTCGTTTATGACTTGTTGCCATTACTAATGCCGCAATTTTTCCCTCCTGGTGCGGATGTAACTCATTCTAAATGGTTGCAAACTATTGGTAAATTTGATGGTGCTATTTGTATCTCGGCGACTGTAGCAGAGGAATTAAGTGCTTGGTTAAAAATTGAAAAATTTGAACAGCGTCGACCATTCAGAATAAGTTGGTTTCATTTAGGCGCAGATCTTAAAAGTTCCAATCCTACGTCTGGATTACCTAAAAATGCACGGCAAACTCTTACACAACTTGCTGCCAGACCCAGTTTTTTGATGGTCGGCACTATTGAGCCACGGAAAGGTTACCGTCAAACTCTAGAAGCCTTTACAAAACTGTGGGAGCAAGGAGCCGATATTAATTTGGTTATAGTAGGTAATGAAGGTTGGAAAAGCTTGCCGGATGATAGGCGTCGAACGATACCAGAAATTATCAAGCGTCTGCGTAATCATCCGGAATGTAATAAGCGACTTTTTTGGCTTGAGGGTATTAGTGACGAATACTTAGAGAAAGTTTATGCAACTTCAGCTTGCTTGATTGCAGCCTCTGAAGGAGAGGGGTTTGGTTTGCCGATAATAGAAGCGGCGCTACACCATATGCCAATTATAGCTAGAGATATAGCAGTATTTCGTGAAGTAGCTAATGAGAATGCCCATTATTTTTCAGGTGATAGCGCAAGTCATTTGGCAGAGCTAATAAAGGAATGGTTAATGTTATTTGAAAAGAATGAAATTTCTTCCAAGCAACGGATTAACTGGAATTCATGGAGCCAGAGTAGTGCAATGTTGCTAGAAGCGATTTTAGAAAAAAGCAAACGGAATGAATAATGTTTTAATGAATTGTAAGTTAGTAATAGTTGCGCAATTTCTCAGATGGATTTGCAATGATTTATATAGTATTCATCAGTTTTAGTAAATGGAATTATGCAGCAATTAATAAGGTCGTCGATTGAACAATCGAATGGTGTCAGACAACTAAAATATCGCGCATATATCGATGGGTTAAGGGCGCTAGCTGTGCTTTCTGTAGTCGGGTTTCATGCTTTTCCAGATTGGGTTCAAGGTGGTTTCGTCGGAGTTGATGTTTTCTTCGTTATATCGGGTTATTTGATATCGAGTATTATTTTTAGAGATCTTCAGGGTCATTTATTCAGCTTTGCGGATTTTTATGCTCGTCGTATCAGACGTATTTTTCCAGCATTAATTATTGTAATGACAGCTTGCTATGTTTTTGGTTGGTTTGCATTATTTCCTGATGAGTATCGTCAATTAGGCAAACACTTACTAGGAGGCGCTGGTTTTTATTCAAATTTTGTTTTCTGGAGTGAGGCGGGTTATTTCGATAATTCAGCAGAAACAAAACCACTATTGCATTTGTGGTCGTTAGGCATTGAAGAGCAGTTTTATCTTATATGGCCATTATTACTCGTGATGGCGAAGAAGTATAAGCTTAATTTTTTAGTAATCACCCTATTGATTATTCTGGTGTCTTTTACTTTTAATGTATTTGAAATTCATAAAGATGCCACTGCTTCATTTTATTCTCCAGTTAGTCGTCTGTGGGAATTGTCCATTGGTAGCGCATTGGCTTATATAAAGTTAGAAAAAGATAAGTCATATCAAAGAATATCATTGCAGTTTGATAGGGTTATAGGTTGGATGATTTGGAGGAAATCTGAAAGCCAAGTTAACTCTCGATCCTTAGGATCCGATGCTCAAGCTATCACTGGGTTAGCTTTAGTTGGACTTTCAGTATTTTTGCTTAACAAAACTGATTTATTTCCTGGTTGGTGGGCTTTATTTCCCACTCTTGGTGCCGGTCTAATTCTATCTGCAGATTCATCTTCCTGGATTAATGGCGTTGTTTTATCAAATCCTAT
>CAMDOP010000471.1 GCA_945903675.1 Crenothrix polyspora | reverse complement strand
GCGTCAGACGACCGATCACAATGTCGTTGCTAAAGCCACCGTAACAGCGTCGAATCAAGGCGTGCACCCTGGCTTCCAATTCCCGTAGCTCAAAGGGTTTGGTCATGTAATCGTCAGCGCCCTGCTCAATGCCGGTGATCCGATCGTTGACACCGTCACGTGCGGTCAAGATTAAAATCGGCAGCTGGATTTTGCGGCTGCGCAGTTTACGTAGAAGTTCCAGCCCATCCATATCGGGCAAGCCCAAATCCAGTATGATCAAATCAAAATCTTGGGCCTGTAGCAAATGATTCGCGTAACCGCCGCTGGTCGCGGAGGTCACCAAATAACCGCTATTACGCAGGGTATGCGTCAAGCCGTCGGCTAGAACGGCATCGTCTTCTATTAATAAAATCTTCATGCGCTCTTAATGTTGTGAAAGCTTGTTGAAAGGTTAAGGGGCTAGGATAAATGTCACTAACCAAGAAGTTGAAATTAAAAAATGAAAACGTTAACCAAAGAATTACAAGCGGCCATTACTCCGTCTATGGCCTTGGATTTATTAAAAGAAGGCAATAAACGCTTTGTAAATAACCTTAAAGTAAACCGCAACTTATTGCAACAGGTCAATGAAACCTCCGAAGGGCAACATCCGTTTGCGATTATTTTAAGCTGTATAGATTCACGGACTTCAGTGGAATTGATTTTCGATCAGGGTTTGGGCGATGTGCTGAGCGTACGCATTGCTGGAAATATCCTCAATGAAGATATTTTAGGTAGCATGGAATTTGGTTGTAAAATATTAGGGGCGAAGATAATTGTGGTTTTGGGTCATAGCACATGCGGCGCGATTAAAGGTGCTTGCGATCATGTGGAAATGGGCAATCTAACTGCGCTGCTAAGTAAAATACTACCCGCAGTTTACGCTGAAGAATCGGTGACCAAAAATCGTGACTCCAGCAATGAGGAATTTGTCGAAAAAGTAGCCGCTATTAATGTTAGAAAAACGGTACATGCCATTATTGAACGCAGTCCTATTTTAAAAGAAATGATCCTAAAGGGCGCAATCGAGATTATCGGCGGCAATCATGATATTGCCAGCGGCGAAGTCTGCTTTTATGACGACACTCTAATTGTTGGCTGATGAAGGCTAAAACTAATACTAATACCTTTCGCAAGGCTGCATCTGCCGAATTATCTTCATTTTTATAGCTTTATGGAATATTAATATGATACACAAACACGCTCAATATTTTTTCCGCCACCTAAAAGGCGATTTTTCCGCCGGAATTGTGGTGTTCCTAGTCGCTTTGCCGTTATGCCTAGGCATTGCCTTGGCCTCCGGCGCACCTTTATTTTCTGGGTTAATTGCCGGTTTAGTTGGAGGCCTTATAGTCGCTTGGCTAAGCGGTTCGCAACTTAGCGTTTCAGGTCCTGCGGCAGGGCTTACCGTGATTGTGTTTAACGCGATTGAAACCTTAGGCAGTTTTCAGGGTTTGCTAGTCGCGGGTGTTTTGGCCGGAATTATGCAGCTTGCACTGGGGTATCTCAAAGCCGGAATTATCGGTGCTTTTTTCCCTTCTGCTGTCATTAAAGGTATGTTAGCCGCTATTGGCTTGATTTTGATTATGAAGCAGATTCCCCATGCTACCGGCTACCATACTAGTTATGAAGGCGATGAAGGTTATATGAGGGACACCGCCGAATCAAGTTTTTTTGACTTGTTCGATGCCTTCAGTGGCATTACGCTAGGCGCTGTGGTTATTAGCGCGATAGCCCTGTTGCTGTTAGTGATATGGGAACTGCCTTGGTTTAAGAAGCAGTCCTTATTGAAGCTGATCCCCGGCCCTTTGGTCGCAGTGACCTGGGGTATTGGCTACAATTTAATGGCCATGCAATTTGCTCCAGCTTGGGCTGTTGGTGAAAAACATATGGTCAGATTACCTGTCTCAGAAAAAGCCTCCGATTTTTTCAATAACTTCATGTTTCCAGATTTTAGTTATCTAGCTAATCCTCAGATTTACATTATCGCGGTAACGCTCGCAATTATTGCCAGCTTGGAAACGCTGTTAAGCCTTGAAGCAACCGATAAACTCGATCCATTAAAACGACTCGCTCCAACCAATCGGGAATTAAAGGCGCAAGGTGTAGGCAATATAATCAGCGGGCTACTCGGTGGATTGCCCATCACTGCGGTTATTGTAAGGAGTTCAGCCAATATTAATGCCGGTGGCAAAACCAGCCTGTCCTGTTTTATTCATGGCTTGTGTTTGCTGCTGAGTGTGATGTTTTTCGCGCACTATTTAAATTATATTCCGCTGGCCTGCTTATCAGCCATTTTACTGCACACTGGATATAAACTGGCTAAACCCAGCTTGTTTATAGAGCTTTACCGAAAAGGCATGAGCCAACTATTGCCGTTTGTCATCACCGTGCTTGCTATCTTGCTGACCGATTTATTAAAGGGCATGGCTATTGGCGTGTTTGTCGGGCTGTTTTTTGTGATCAAAGCCAATTATTCTGAAGCAATGAACATGACCCAGAATGGGGCGCGTTATCTGTTGTCGTTCAATAAAGATGTTTCTTTTCTAAACAAAGCGCTACTTAGAAAGCTTATCCTGAGCATTGAAGAAAACAGTAGCGTAACGATTGATGCCAGTAGAGCTAATTTTATTGACCATGATATTCTGGAAACAATAGAAGATTTTCTAACGACTGCGCCAGATGACAATATTAGCGTTGAAATTATCGACTTATACGGCAAGGAAAAAATCAATAAACGCGAAGCTGCTATAGTATTAAATGAGCAGGACTAAAGTTTAAGATAAGTGCAGGTTTTTTTCTATTGAGCCTGCTCAAGCCTATGTTCGATTGGCTGTTGTAGCTTTTTTAAACATACAAAGGCTGGACGTTTTTATTCGATCAAGAATAGGGTAAGACGCAATAATAAACCCCCCCATTTTTATAGGATGCGCTTCACTTTGTTCAGCACATCCTATAGGGGTATTTTATTTTTTGCGAGTTACCTAGGGAGTGGACGGCCGCATACGAATGAACTCAAAAGTATGCGGATGT
>CAMDOP010000470.1 GCA_945903675.1 Crenothrix polyspora | reverse complement strand
TTAGTGGACCAATAGCTTAGCAGAAAAACCAGTTACTGTTTTCTTTTTGTTTTCTTTTTATGAGAAGGAATTTATGTATGGATTAAATCGTAAGGTATAAATGAGATCATTCAATTTTCCTGTATCCGGTCAATAGCATCCATCAACACCCTTCTTACAAATTCAGATTCATTCATATTTAAACTTCTTGCACTGGCATAAATTATATGTGCGAGCGTTGGTGTGAAGCGATAGGCTCTCATGGCGGTTAGTTGTTGGTTATTTTTTCTCTTCATAATAAAACTCCTTCGTATGACAGAGTATTTATCTTTTCGTCTTCAATAGTTCGCGATAATAAATTATTTTTCTAAATAACTCGATTAAGCATCAATTGGAATAACGACTTTAGCAACTCAAAATAAATAATTTTAGTTGACGTTTCAAAGTGACCGGTCATATAATCAAAAAAATATTGAGACGACTGGTCATATATTTTGGAAAAAATAAATCAAAAAGAAATAAACCGAGAAAACTTACTTAATAAAGGTGTTGGTTTATTAATGAAGCAGGGTTATCACGGCACAGGACTGAAAGAAATTCTCGATGCAGTTAAGATTCCCAAAGGCTCTTTTTATAATTATTTTGGGAGCAAAGAAAATTTTGCCGCCGAGACTATCGAATACTTCATCTTGCCCTATATTACCCAATTACAAAATTACTTAGCACAATCAGAAGGCAATGCTTTAGGTGGATTGGAGCGTTATATAAAAGAAAGTATTGTCGAATTGGAGCGGACAGACTTTAAAGGTAGCTGTTTGTTAGGTAATTTGATTGGTGAACTGAGTGATACCAGTGATACCTGTCGAATAGCACTGAAAACCTCACTCAACCGTTATCGTGATGTCTGGGAACTAGGTTTTAGCTGTGCACAAAATGAAGGCGCAATTAGAACTGATAAATCAGCTCGCGAACTAGCTGATATATGGGTCAATGCCTGGCAAGGCGCTTTATTACGAATGAAGGTTGAACAATCCGTGGCTCCCTTAAATCAGTGTTACCAAGAATTATTACTTAATTTCTTTAAGAAATAATCATTGTGTACACCACATCAAGAAGAGCTTACTTTTACTATCCTATGAGAAAAAGACTATGCCAAAATATATTATTGAACGCAACATCCCTAACGCAGGCCATTTATCCGCCCGTGAACTACAAAGTATTTCGCAAAAATCTTGCGCTATCTTGACTGAGATGGGTCCACAAATTCAATGGCTAGAAAGCTATGTCACTGACGACAAAATCTATTGTATTTATATCGCTCCTAACGAAGCTACTGTCAAAGAACACGCTGAAAAAGGTGGCTTTCCAGCAAATAGTATTTCCCAGATAAGAACCTCCATTGATCCGACTACGGCTGAAGCATGAGTCACAAGAAGATTCGTTTGTATTCTATGACAAATTAATTAGTTAAATAATTACACTAAGTACAAGAGTAATGACAATGCACAATAAAACCCTAACATACCTACTATCCAGCTTATTGCTACTTACCCCTCTTATTAGCCAAGCCGAAATACTGGCGATGGTCAATTACGACAGCATAGCGGGTCAAACGCCTCGTCGAGAAGGTATTGCCATTCTTAATATTGACCCTGACTCTCCACAATTTGGGAAAATAATTAATGACCTACCTTTACCAGCAGATGCGCTATCCCATCATATTTTTTATAATAAGGATTTAAGTAAAGCTTATATTACCGCCTTAGGCAAGGGTCCATTGCGTGTCATCAATATGAAACGCAAGCCCTATGTCATTGAGTCATTGGATGTTCCACAATGCCAAGTCAGTGAAGATATGGTATTTACGGCAGATAAGAAAACTTGGTATTTGACCTGTATGGGTTCGAGTAATGTGATTGTTGGCGATGCGAAGACAGATAAAGTCAAACAAGTCATTGCGATGGATAGTAAAGACATCTATATTCGCTATCCACATGGCATTGCTCTGCAAGAAGAAATCAATCGAATAATCGTCACCAGTACGGTGCGACCATCTGATTTAGGGGATCCTGGTGAAACAGTTACCGTCATAGAAGCAACGACTGGCAAGGTGTTATCCACTCATAAATTATCTAACAAGCCAAGTCCTTCAGGATCCGCTCCGGTAGAGGTAGTATTTGTACCTCATGCCAATCCGCCAATGGCTTATGTAGCCACTATGTTTGAAGGTAAGTTGTGGACTGCATTATGGCAGGAGAATCATAACAATTTTAACTTTGAGCCTGTTTATGATTTTGCAGACGTTAAGCAAGGCGTAACATTAGAAATCTATTTTAATAAAGCTCACAATCAACTGTATGTCACCACTGCAAATCCAGGAGCATTAAATATTTTTGACATCAGTGGTAAATCAAGTGTAAAACCCGTTTTAATAAAATCAATACCAACAGCTGGCGGCGCACATCATGTAGTTTTTTCACCGGATGAAAAATATGCTTTCGTACAAAACAATTTTTTAAATTTACCCAATATGGATGATGGCTCAATAACGGTGATTGATTTACAAAAAATGGAAAAGATATCCACTATTGATACACTGAAAAATAAGGGGTTAAAACCCCATGACATTTACATGATGCCTCAATGGCACACAGATGATGCACATTAGCTCGATGGGGGTATCGGAATAAGTAAGTTTATTCTCTTAAGTCTTAATTAATTATATATGTTGATGAGTTTAATTATACTTAATTAAAGAGTCCTGAAATGATTATCACTGAAATTTTAGGCGTGGGTATTCATTATGGCAATCTGTTGGTTAGGCATATAAAGCATTATGGATCAATGTGATAAGGGCGAATTTCATTCGCCCAGTAATTCGCTCCTCTTTGTTTATGTTGCATCTGATGTATTCATTATTGCGTCTTTTTTATATCTAATTCATTATCAATCCAAATCGCCCCTATTAATTTTCTATCGTTTATTGATTTCATTGGTATCTGAAATCACATATATCATCACATGAAACCTAAAATCCGATAAGAACCTTTAGTCTTTAGAACTAAAGTCACTTGT
>CAMDOP010000469.1 GCA_945903675.1 Crenothrix polyspora | reverse complement strand
CCTGACTGCATAATTAGCTTGTCATCAATAGTAATAGCCACCGCTTCTGGCTTGCCCATTACCCTATTCAAATCAAGCAGCATTTGCGCGGTCTCTGGCGACTGTTCTTTGACTAAATTCCAAGTCTTTAATCGCTCGCTTTGCTGGGTGTGTTTCAACAAATCCCTGTTCCTTATCAAAAAATACTGTGATCTCGTCCATGTCGATTAATGGGATTATTTTTACCGAGGACGCTCCAGCCTTATCCAAACACTCAACTACTTGTTTGACTAACTCTAGGCTTGGGCCATCTCCCCACTCAATCAAACAATTACAGTCCTTAACAGGCCAAGTGAGTTCTTGGGGGAATTGTTCGTGTCCGAGATACATGGCGCTAAAAGAGGGTGTGTTCTGCCAATTCTTTGTGCGCTCAATATCATTGCCACCGATGACGATAATGATTAAGGATGGTGTGTTCTTCCACTTGATACGGGAAGCAACTGTGTTACCAAATACAGGATATTGAATCTTCACACTATCCACCTACTAAAACAATCTACTGAAGTTACACAAGTTTCTGGCCACTCTAATTTATAAGATGATCCTGAAACTCCTTCCACCTCAAAAAAAAGATAGTAAGTGTTTTCTAGTGTTGTAAGGTACCTGTCTCTACCCCTCACCATAAGAAGGCCAGCATCGTCATGATCTACAATAGAGCCTATAAATACAGGCTTTCCTTTTAATGCACCAATACACCAGCTCATGCTGCCCTCCTGTTGGCGACCTTGGCATAAGCAATATTGAGTTGTTTAATTTTGTTATGAACGGGTCGAGTAATATCGACATTGGCAGAAGTATTAAAAGATAAATCTACGTCTGGATATTCACCCGTAAAATTTCTAAATAGACTTTTAGCTCGCCACTCTTGCTTTTCTCGTGAACTGTGCGCTTTTGCATAGGTGCATAATTGGTTCCATAAATCATACTTGCTCAGTCTGGGTGCATTAGCTGACTTGCCGATGCTGATCTCCAGCATTTCACCAGCATGATGCTCAATATGACTAGCGGTAACTTTCTCAAACCCACACGCCATACATTTCTTAAAGAACGGCTGGGCTTTACAGAGTGGACATTCTGATAGTTTTTCTTCACCCTCTTCTGGGTCTTTTCTAACCACCTTATCCAGCTTGTTGCCAGCGTCTAAAGTCTCAAGGCCATGATTGAAAATGTCCTCGTAATCTTCCCTAAACCGAATAATGTTGCCGCTAAAATCTAACAACAAGCACTCTGTTTTTCCGGTTTCCGGTGACGCTCTTAAACCACGACCCCACATTTGAATAGCCGTTGATAATGATTTTCTTAGCGGCCTACAGTCACAGACACATTCAACGTCCTTCACATCAAAACCTTTCGCCAATGCTTCCACTGAGATTAATACTCTGATTTTGCTATCGGCTTTTTTATACTCTTTCAGTAATTCAAGACGTTCTTCGGGTAGCGTGTGAGACGTAAACACAGCCGCGTTAATCCCATTGGCTTTAAACGATCTCGCCATTTCTTCACAATGATTAATCGTTGCACCAAAGACTATGGTTTTCTTATTGTCTGCATACGTTAGCCATTCTTTAACTACGTCACCGATGATCTCCATGCCGCGTGTTTCCACTTCCTTATCTGACCATTCACCAGCAATCACTTTGGCATCGTGCATATCAATCTTGGTGCAGGAAAATACTTTCAACGGCACTAATACACCTGACAATGTAAGTTCTGCCATCGTTGCTGCATTAACCAAGTTAGTGAATATCTTGCCGAGTCCTGGTGAAAAGGGAGTTGCTGATAAACCGATCACTTTAGCATCGCAGTTTTGCACATGGTCAACCCAACCCTTGTACATCGTGTGCGCTTCGTCAACGATAATCACATCCGCACTAGGCCATTCTCTACGGGCTAAAGTTTGCACACTGGCAATCTGAAACAATCGACGTTTATTAACACGCCAATGATTTGCTTGAATAACCCCATGCGCTGATAAGCCATAAGCATCTGCCACCGAGCTAGTTTGATCTATCAAAGTCGTTCTATCGCAGACAAACACCACACTTCGATCTTTCTTCAAGGCTTCGTGGGCAATGCGTAAACCTAAGTAGGTTTTGCCAGCTCCCGTTGGGGCCATAATCATCTGACAGCGATGACCATTAGCCGCGCCAATTCTTAATTGTTCGTGGGCATGGTCTTGGAACTCACGGGGCGTTGGAAAACTAGAGGTTTGATAATTAATCTCCTCATTACTGAATAGCTCCTCGTAATACATGACTAAGCCGCCTTAAGTTTCTTTTCAAGCCGCTCAAACTGCCCTTTCCACATCTTCGCGTTTCTAATCGCTTCATTCTTCTCATTCATCAATCCGTTGATACGCTCGTTCAAGATACGATTCATAGCGTTGGATTTTTTCAACTCCTCCAATGCAATAGTTAGTGGCTCATTAGATTCAAAAGTCTTGAGTAGGGAGTCGTTATCATCTTGCAATGCTTTGTTGGCTGAGTGTTGCTCGTCAAGCAAGTCTCTTAGCTCCTCGATCTCGTCAAATTCTGGCTCGATCTCAACGACTGGAACTGGTTTTTTAACCTCCACAAATACACCATCAATCACATCATCTTTCTTAGCTTTAGGAAGTTCTACAACTGCTAATTTCGCTAATTCTGCTAATTCTTCCTCTTTTTTTATTTGCTCGACCTTTTCCCATTGTTCGGGTGTAGCGTCTGAGATTGCTTTGGTTAAACTATTGATGGAATTTTCGTCATTAAAAAACTCTAAAACGAGTGTTTTATTGCTCGCAATTTGCATAAATTTTGATGCTTGATGGCGCTCAAAAGGTAACTCGGAGTTACCTTTTAGCCATGTTTCCCAGTGTCCAAATGGCACTAATTCTTTCGCAGAATTTAGCTTTTCACCTAATTCAATGACCGAATAAACATAGCCTTTTTTGGCAGATTCCATTTTGTTAAAGGCTTTTGAGATGCCTGAAACGATTTGTTTTTGATTTGGTATCAATTCTTTACTCATGTTATAATTTCCAC
>CAMDOP010000468.1 GCA_945903675.1 Crenothrix polyspora | reverse complement strand
TGCCTATAGACAGTGAACATAATGCCATTTTTCAATGTATGCCTGCTGGTTATCAATCAGGCATGCAAGCAAAGCAAGCTAGACGCATTTTATTGACAGCTTCAGGTGGCCCATTTCGTGAAATGCCTCTAGAAAAATTAGTTGATGTTACGCCGGCACAAGCGGTTGCTCATCCCAACTGGGATATGGGTAGAAAAATTTCGGTCGATTCAGCAACCATGATGAATAAAGGCTTAGAAATGATCGAAGCTTGTATTTTGTTTGCTATGACGCCGGATCAAATACAAGTGGTTATTCATCCCCAAAGTGTGATTCATTCGATGGTCGATTATGTCGATGGCACGGTGTTGGCTCAGATGGGTAATCCAGATATGCGTATACCTATCGCTTATTCAATGGCTTGGCCCGAACGCTTTGATTCAGGTGTTGAGCCTTTGAATATATTTGATGTTCGACGCATGGATTTCCAGGAGGCTGATTTAGAGCGATTTCCTTGTTTGCGCCTTGCTTATCAGGCTATTAATAGTGGTGGCATCATGCCTACTGTTTTAAACGCAGCTAATGAAATCGCAGTAGAAGCTTTCTTAAATGAGCAGATTCGCTTTACCGATATTCCGGTCATTATTGAACGCAGTATGAAAAAGTTTATAGTTAAACCTGCCTCTACCTTAGAGATTATTTTAGAGACTGATCAGCAGGCTAGAGTTGTTGCACAAAACATTATAGTTGAGCTAAGCCATTAATGGACTTATTACATACTCTGTTTTATTTTGCTATTGCCATCGGTGTCTTGGTTTCAATTCATGAGTTTGGACATTTTTGGGTGGCGCGAAAAGTAGGCGTAAAAGTATTACGATTTTCTATAGGCTTCGGTAAAGTGCTATGGTCATATCAAAAGAATCTTAATACGACTGAGTATGTATTATCGGCCATCCCTTTAGGTGGTTATGTCAAAATGGTTGATGAGCGAGAAGGTGAGGTGATTGAGGCTGATTTACCTTATGCTTTTAATCGTCAGTCACTATGGGCTAGGATCGCTATAGTTGCAGCGGGTCCACTATTTAATCTGGTACTGGCTGTTGCTTTATTTTGGAGTGTATTGGTTATTGGTGAGGCTGGTATAAAACCGATACTCGGTACGGTCGATGCTTCAACATTAGCGGCTAACGCGGGATTTACAGAAGGCGATCAAATCATATCAGTTAATGATAAATTGACACCTACTTGGACAGCGGCCATGAGTGCCATCTTTGCTGCGGCACTAGAAGATGAAGAATCTATAAAGGTCGCTGTAAAAAATATTGATGATCAGCAAAGTGTTAGATTATTAACGGTCACCGCTAGTGATACTCAAAATCCTGATGTGCTGTATGAGCGTTTAGGTTTTAAACCTTGGTCACCCAAATTAAAGCCAATCATAGGTAAGGTCTTGCCTGATAGTTCTGCCTTAGCGGCTGGTTTACAAGCAGGAGATTTAATTATTAGCGCCGATGGCGCGATCATGGAAGATTGGCTGCAATGGGTGGATACGGTAAAAATACATCCTAATCTAGCCATCAAACTAATTATTGAGCGTGATGGCGTTCAGTTGCCTCTTATTGTTACGCCCAAAGAAGTTATTACAGAACAGAAGGCGGTAGGGAAGATTGGCGCTTCCGTTCAAGTTCCTGATGCTTTAATTAAGTCTGTATCGGTAGAATATGTGCTGGCACCAATAGAGGCAATCCCCGTTGCTTTAGAAATGACGTGGAGTTATGCAACGACGACCTTAAAAATGATGGGTAAAATGTTTGTAGGAAGCGCTTCAGTTGAAAATTTGAACGGACCTATTAGTATTGCTCAATATGCAGGTCAATCTGCTTCTATGGGTTTAGTGCATTTTATAAAGTTTATGGCCTTGGTTAGTGTTAGCTTAGGGGTTTTGAATTTATTGCCGATACCTGTTTTGGATGGCGGTCATTTGTTATTTTTTGCTATGGAGGCGGTTAGAGGTCGTCCAGTATCTGAAAAGATACAAGGCTATTTTCAGCAACTTGGAATGTCCATGTTGCTATCGTTAATGGCTCTAGCCATGTTTCTAGATATACAAAGATTATTTCATTAATTATAAGCTTCCGCAGTATACAAAAAAAAAGATGCTAGTGAAATGACTAGCGCATAATTTTGTTTTTCTTTTTGTTCACAATCGTCCTCATTTAAAATACGAGAAAACAATGATAAAAGTTATTAGGTTTACTGCATTAATATTATTTGGTTTAACTTGCGTAACAGCTAATGCAGATGAAGAAGCAATTAGAAAGGCTTTGAGTCAAGCTATGCCAAATTCAAAAGTTGATGCTGTTAAGTCTTCTGTCATAAAAGGACTTTATGAGGCAGCAATAGGCGCTAATATTTATTATGTTTCAGAAGATGGAAAGTATTTGATAATGCAAGGGCGTTTATTTGATATAGCGGCCCGCAAAGATTTAACAGAAGAAAAATTAAACGGTACGCGTAAATTTGCCATTGAGAATATGAGCAAAGAAGATATGATCATCTTTAAAGCCAAAATCCCCAAATACACGGTCACTATATTTACGGATATAGATTGCGGATATTGTCGTAAATTACATTCGGAGTTAGATCAATACTCGGCTCAAGGTATTACTATTCAATATTTATTTTATCCTAGGGCTGGTAAAGGTTCAGATTCATACAATAAAGCCATATCGGTATGGTGTGCCGATGATCGCAATGCTGCGCTTACGGCGGCTAAAAAAGACAAGAGCATACCTGTTAAAACTTGTGATAATCCAATCGATAAGCATATGAAGTTGGCTGAAGATTTTGATGTGAAAGGTACGCCTATGATAGTAACAGAATCTGGGAATATCCTGCCCGGCTATTTGCCAGCAAAGCAGTTAGTCGAAGCGTTAGAGAGTGAGAAAGTACCTCAATAACATCGAAGACAAATGGATGTTGCTTCATCCATTAACTATTGCACTTATAGTTTATGGGAGTTGGCTGATGGTTGCTTAAATAGTAACCATCTATAATGTCAGGGTTGCCATTATAAGACG
>CAMDOP010000467.1 GCA_945903675.1 Crenothrix polyspora | reverse complement strand
GTAGTAACCTTAAGAAAATACGAAGAATTGGATTGCGCGGTGTGCCATCAAGTGGCACGAATACTGAAGTGCTTGAAAGGGAAGGCTTGGATGGGGAAAATATTGCACAAGCACTGTTGAAAATTTAATCAATCTATAACTTTGCATTTTAGGATTTTTTTATGAATAATGTTTTAGGTAAACCCACTTAATGAAGGTTATATATTTTCACATTGATGAATTTAATCGAGACGCAATAACTGCATCAGTTCTAAAAGATGAGTCAAAAAAAAGAGGCTGGGTACTAATTTACGGAAACCGAGTCACATCCCCACTATTAAAGCATTTTGAATGGGTTTTTGATGTGGTAATCTTACCAAAACCGACTTTCATTAAATCTATATTTGGATACGATAAAATATCTTCGTTAAAGTCAAAATACGTAATGCTTTATACTGAGAATATTGGAATTATTGCTAACGATGTCTTCCCAAAGATGGTTCTGAAAGGTGCGCTTGATGAGGAGTTTATGTCCGGGATGACTTCCTGTGTTGATAAAGTTTCTGCATTTTGTTTTTGGGGTGAGCAGGTGTCAGAAACTGTCAAAAAAACGTATAGAAGTCTTGCTGATAGATGCTATGTTGTTGGGCATCCAAGGCATGATGCCAGAGCTTTGATTAATGAGAATGAAAACTTTGTTAAAGAGACTGTAGGGATAATTTCAAGATATTGCACATTAAATGACTATTACTCGAGACACCCAATAGATACTATTTTTGATAGATACGTTAAAAAAGATCTATTCGAGTTCAATAATATCGAAACAGGTGATTTTTTACAATGGGAGAGGCGAGGAGCATGCCCGGATCAAGACTTGTATCTTGAGGCGATTGATGTGAAAAATACTGTTTTAATTATTAATCGCTTAAATGAGGCTGGTTACAAAGTGTCATTTAAAATTCACCCAAGAGAGAAGGTCTCCACCTGGGTTAATGTGTTTGAAAGACACGATATGAATGTAGATGTTGTTAATTCAGACATGCCATTTACAAAATGGGCAAAGCTTCAGCGCTACGTTATAGGGGCTCCATCAACTAGCTTTTACGATTGCTTAATGGTTGGTGTTACTCCTATAAATATATCGGGTCTTGATTCTCAAAGGCATCAGTTTGTAAGTAGAATGTACGAAGAGAATAACAAACTCATGCCACATATTAATTCACCAAGTAGTATAGATGAAATACTTTTATTGCTGGAGAGTCCTAGACAGCTCTATGATCCATCTCCAGATATTCTTAACGTTTTGAAAGCTGAAGCAAATTACCCTGATTGTAGAAAATCAGGGATTATGATCGGTGATGTATTGGAAGGCGTTCTTCAATCAGTTAGAAAAAGAAATTTAGCTATGATTTTAGGACGTTTCACTTATCAGTTAATTAGTTTTACATTGAATCTAATCCTAAGTATTACAAGGAAGTTTGGAAAACTTAATTCATCACATAGTGCTAATTTTTTATTAACCCGATCTGTTAAAAAAGCAATAGATAGGTTGATTTATAAGTGAATTTAATTGTCCATAACTTAACCAACTTAAGTGCTGGCGAAGACGGTTTCATCGATTCCGTATTAGTTTATGCCCACTTAGAGCAATTGCCTGCCCAGCTTGCAGCTAAAAGAGTATTGCTAGTGCGTAACGACTTGCCCCGCCCGGAATTAATGCATAAGCTAGCACTGTTTAAAGCTTGCCCTCGCAAGGATTTAGCTATGGTACACTTGCTCACGCAACGTTTAATTAATATTCCTAGTAGTTCAGGCTTGGTTTCGCCTACCGAATGACTAAACCCAGTTTAATTTTGATAGGTGCTGGTGGTCATGCTCGCTCATGTATTGATGTGATTGAGCAGCAAGGCCACTTTCAAATTGCTTGTTTGGTCGGCTTGCCAGAGCAACAGCAAACGCAACATTTAGGTTATGCCGTGATTGGCGCAGACGCTGATTTGGCAGCGCTTGCCAAAATTTATCAATACGCTTTAATTGCCATAGGGCAAATAAAAACGGCAGAACTACGCATGCGCCTCTATCAATATGTCGCACAGCTCGGATTGCAATTGCCAATCATCATTGCCCTGACTGCCCATGTTTCAAACCACGCCACATTAGGTGCTGGCACTATTGTTATGCATGGAGCTATCGTTAATGCCGGTGCTAGCGTCGGTAATAACTGTATCATTAACAACCAAGCAATAATTGAACACGACACAAACATAGCAGACCACTGCCACATTTCAACCGGAGCCATTCTTAATGGGAATGTAACTGTAGGCGCGGGTGGGTGGAATGGGCTTAACGGTCAGGCATAGTTTGAATGACAGCAGTCGCTTTATAGGGCAAGCTAAGCCATGACAAATCGAACACTCATCATCGCTGAAGCAGGTGTTAACCATAATGGCGACCTTAATTTAGCCAAGCAGTTGATTGATGTTGCAGCCACAGCGGAAGCCGATATTGTTAAGTTTCAGACCTTTAATGCAAATCCTCTGGTAACGCGTATGGCCCTGACCATAAAGCCAGCCTGGAACCCGCAGAACTCAAAGCTATGATAACCGCCATTCGCAATATAGAAGCGGCATTAGGTGATGGCATCAAACGCTTACCCCCCAGCGAAGCCAGAAACAAACCGGTAGTCCGCAAATCATTGGTTGCCAGTCGGGCAATTAAAGCGGGTGAAGTATTTGCCGCTAAAAATATAACAGCCAAGCGTCCCGGTACGGGTATTTCTCCGAGGCGGTGGGATGAAATATTAGGGAAGAATGCGCCGAGAAATTTTTTGGCAGACGAATTAATCGAGTTATGAGAAAAATCTGCATCATCACCGGCACCCGCGCCGAATATGGTCTCCTGCGCTGGGTTATGCAGGGCATCAAAGATGATCCAGAACTAACGCTACAAATCATTGCCACCGGTATGCATTTGTCACCTGAATTTGGATTGACCTATCAAGCAATCGAGCAAGACGGCTTTCAAATTGATCGCAAGGTGGAAATGCTGACCAGCTCCGATACGCCAGTCGGTATTGCCCAATCGATGGG
>CAMDOP010000466.1 GCA_945903675.1 Crenothrix polyspora | reverse complement strand
GTTGAATTTGAAAATATTATTATTAAGTCATCACGGGATATGGAAAAGAACGATTTACCAAAAATCGTGCGTGTCAAAGACCTTGCTCGAGTTGAATTAAGTCAACAAGGTTTTACTAATTTTGCCAAGATTAATGACCATAAAGCGGCACATATAATCTCCTATACAATTCCTGGATCAAATGCTATTGAGGTGGGTGATCAAATACGCAAGGCAATGTTAAGAATGAGTCAAGATTTCCCAAAGGGACTCAAATATGGCATATTTTACGATACTACCCAAGATATCAAAGAATCCATAAATGCTGTTTATGAAACCCTGGCCGAGGCAGGGATATTGGTATTGATTGTGATTATGGTTTTTTTACAGAATTGGCGAGCGACTCTCGTACCGGCGACCACTGTCCCTGTTACCATTATTGGGGCTTTCGGTGCCATGGCAATGATGGGGTTCTCAGTTAATTTAATGACCTTGTTTGCTCTAATTCTTGCAGTTGGAATTGTGGTTGATGATGCTGTGGTTATTGTTGAAAATGCCTCACATTACATTGAAAAAGGATTGTCACCTAAAGATGCCTCGATCAAGGCTATGGAAGAGATGACAGGTCCTGTCTTGGGTATAACGTTAGTTTTAATCGCAGTGTTTTTGCCTCCCGCATTTCTGCCCGGGATTGCTGGCGAGCTATTTAGACAGTTTACATTAGTCATTGCTGCAACTGCAGTGATTAGTGCAATAAATGCCTTAACGTTGAAGCCAGCTCAATGTGCAATGTATCTAAAATCAAGGGCAGCCGATTATAAACCTAATGTTTTTTATCGGCGATTTAATCAAGTTTATGCGGTGATAGAAGTAGCCTATGTTCGGCTTATTAGTTGGATGGTTCATCGAACTCGCGCTATGTCAGTGGTCTTTTTTTCTACTATCGTTTTAGGAATTATTGCTTTTGGATTGAACCCGACAGGTTTTTTGCCTATTGAAGATCAGGGCTATTGCATTATTAGTACACGACTGCCTGATGGAGCATCACAACCACGTGTTCGTGCTGTAATAGATAAATTGGATAAAGTGCTTAACAATACGCCAGGCATCTCCTCTCGGGTGGTTTTGGGGGGATTGTCAGTATTGGACGGGGCAAGTTTATCGAACACTGTCACAACCTTTGTTGGCTTTGAAGATTGGAAGACACGTGGTAAGAAGCTTGATCAGGCTCATATCATCGATAACTTGAAAGAAAGCCTAAGTCATATTTCTGAGGCTAGGTTTGTTGTTCTAAGTCCCCCTGCTATTCAAGGATTGGGTGCTAGTGGTGGTTTTCAGTTGCTCGTTGAAGACAAGCAAGGCAAGGGGCTTGATAAATTGGAAAAAGCAACTCAGGAAGTGCTTCGTATAGCAGGCGCGCAAGCCGATATCGCGTTGGCTGTCACAACCTTTAACAATAAAAGCCCGCAATTATTCTTGGACCTAGATCGTACTAAAGTTGGGTCTCTCGAAGTGCAAATGGAAAGCGTCTTTAATGCCTTACAAGGCTATCTGGGATCTATTTACATCAATATGTTTAATAAATTCAACCAATCTATTCCAGTATACATTCAAGCAGATTCATCTTTTCGATCGAAGGTGGAAGATATTAAAAATCAGTATGTCAAAAATGCCCAGGATGAAATGGTTCCGCTTGGAGCCCTAATGAAGATTGAAAATAAATTAGGCTCAGAATTGGTTACGCATTATAACCTTTATCCTGCCGCAAATTTGATAGTGGTTCCTGCTCCTGGTGTGAGCTCTGGAGAATTACTTAATCATATTGAACAAATCTCAGCGGATTCATTGCCGCTTGGAATGGGTTATGAGTGGACGTCTATCGCCTATCAACAAAAACAGCTAGGTAGTCAGGGTGGTTTAATCTTTGCACTTTCACTTCTTTTGGTTTTCTTGGTTCTTGCTGCACAGTATGAAAGTTGGGCCACCCCTTTAGCGGTCATTATGGTAGTACCTATGTCTATAGTGGGTATTATTTTGGCATTAGCTGTTCTTAATTTAGATACGGATCTTTATACGCAAATCGGATTGATACTTATGATAGCTCTTTCGAGCAAGAATGCTATTTTAGTCGTTGAATTTGCCAAGAAGCTGCAGGAGGATGGGATGTCAACCATAGATGCGGCTGTAGAAGCTACCCGACGACGATTCCGTCCAATACTTATGACCTCTTTTGCATTCATTCTAGGAGTGATACCGTTAATGTTTGCTGAAGGAGCGGGTTCGGCTAGCCAAATGGCAATAGGTGCAGTGGTGTTTGGTGGCATGATGGCCTCAACTATATTAGCTATCCCTTTTGTACCGGTCTTCTTTGTGATGACACAGCGCTGGCGAAAAGCTAAATAGATTGAAAAGAACATGACAAAGTAGTCTTTGAACCATTTGCATGTCCGCAGCTCGCTCCAGTGTTGCCCATCTCTTTTTTTAATATTTTACTTTTTTTTATCTGAAAAAAGAGTACATTGCTATTTCATTTGTAAATTGCATTTGAATGATTAAATATTAAGTTTTAATAAACAAATTTAGGGGATAAAAATGAGTAATTTAATTATAAAAAGAAATACTATTTCTTTCAAAAATATCTTGATGGCATTTGTCTTTCTGACGATGACAGCATTGGTAACCAATGTAAAAGCAGAAGATTTGACTGTTTATGCAACTATTTCCGAACCTGTAGACGTGCATAATGATAAAGCAGATTTTGGAGTAGGTCATACTCGCTTACGTGATTCTGACCTTAGCTTTATCGAGAATGGTGAAGTTGTTGGGCACGGTCATTCAATTTCATTTGTGATTAACCACGATAAGAAAACTGATCTAGATACACGTGAATATTTGGTTTTAGTAAAACTACCTGAAGGTACCTTTTGGTTAAAAGATGTAGTCGAGGTGCCAAACAAGGCCGTGAAAGCAAATCCGACTACCAAATTCACAGGTGATATAATTGGTGGAAGTCTTGGTTATAAAGGGATTTCTGGTACTTTTGAATCACAATTGGCTGCAGATGGTAAAGCTATGGAGACTGTTTATCACATCGTG
>CAMDOP010000465.1 GCA_945903675.1 Crenothrix polyspora | reverse complement strand
CCTCCTACAGGAAAAGGGGTGGAGGCGGGTGGGGTGACTGCTGCCACCTGGCAGTGGTAAATTCAGATGGATGCTGCACTCCAGGGGCAGCACTCAATAAGTCTGCCTCTGGTAGTTGCTGCAAATCTGACAGCCACTACAGGTTATATGACGCATTGACTGAGTCATTTAGCATACTTTTACAAAAAATCCGGGAATTGTCGAAACCAGTTAGCATTATTTTTGAGGAGTAAAAGCGGTTATCGAAGGCATTAGATGTCGCATGATCAATGTTGGCATGAATTTTGCAATAATAGGTTGTCTAAGATTTCTAAAGGATCTGCAAGTGCCATTTTTTTAATCTCACTTGCCTCCCCAAAAAAGAAAAGGTCTTATTCAATTTATTAACTTTAAAAATTAGGAATTTAATCAGTGAATATAAAAAACAACATTCTTTTACTAACTCTAACCTTGGTGAGCGCACTTTCTGTTATGTCCGCACAAGCGGCGACTTCAATTAAATCCGTCTCACAAGTATTTAGTGAAGACAATCCGACTCTACCAATGAATGTAAATGCAGATTCTTGGTACAACCTTACTATGGGTTTTCTGGGCTGGACACACACCTCTAAATGGGGCTTTGTAAAGCTACAAAAAGGTAAGCCGGTAACCATTCAGGTAACGACAACAACTTCTGGATTGCATCCGGCCCTTAGTGTTTGGTATAGGGTCGATAAAAAAACTACAGGTGAGACTGCTTGGTATATGAGTGATCATTTCTACAGTCAATTTAAAGACATCTATGAATCAGATGCAAAAGACACGGACACGCCAGATGGAAAAAAACTAGGGAAATTTCAAATGAATTTTGTTGCCAACGGCTTTGATCGCGATGGAATGGGTGACGTTCTGCCTGCGTCTTATGATCAATCGCCGCTAATTCGACTTCAAGACGGTGTGGTTGGTAAAGTCAGCGTAACATTTTTACCTAAAGAGAGTGGCGTTTATCAATTTGTAGTGGGGGCTATCAATCCTGGCCCAGGACTATCTACAAGTATGATGACGAATTACCCTGTAACCACAACAGTAATCTTTCCACATTAATTAAAACCTAAAGTAAAGGCGGCACTGATAGCTGCCTTTACTAAGCACTTTAAGTCACGTTTATTTTATGAATATAAGATCTCTTTTCAAATCTTCAAGTTTAATCCAGGTTATTGCTTTTTTGATTGTAACCAATGAAGCGTGGGCGCATGGAGACATAAGTAATCAAAACATGAAAGGACTTAAAGTGGCAATAACTGATGGCTTGATATCAGGTAATTCGCCAATTGTGACTAATAAGCAATCAGCCATACAGCTAGGTAAGGCTTTATTTTGGGACATGAGTGTTGGTAGCGATGGAATAGCATGTGCTAGCTGCCATTTTCACGCGGGCGCTGATAACAGAACACATAACCAACTTAACCCAGGGATGCTAAATATTTCTAATCCGGCAACAGCGAGTAGCTTTAACATTAACCCGTTAAATGAAGGCGGGCCAAATTATTCACTTAAAGCAGGAGACTTTCCTTTGTTTCGCTTTGCAGACCCTGCTAGCAAATACTCAAATGTATTGTTTTCGACGGATGATGTTATCGGCTCTGCTGGTGCTTTCATGCAAACTTTTCAGGGGGTTAATGAGTCGGGTAGCACTACAGATACATGTGCGCCACAAGTTGATCCGCTATTCCACATCAACAACCTAAACACTCGACAAACCACCAACCGCAATACCCCGACAATCATCAATGCAGCGTTTAATTTTCGTAACTTTTGGGATGGTCGAGCCAACAATACCTTTAATGGTGAAACAGCTTTTGGCCTTCGGGATACCAAAGCTAAAGTATGGCTGGCGACAAGTACCAAAAAAGCTAAGCAAATATCAATTAAGCTCGCTAATGCCTCTCTAGCATCTCAAGCTGTTGCGCCACCGATAGATATGATGGAAATGTCTTGTCAAGGGCGCACCTTTCGTGAATTAGGAAAAAAACTATCTCACCGTAGAGCTCTTGAGACTCAACAAGTTGCTATAGATGATAGTGTTCTAGGTGAGATTAGAGATATCTCTGGTAACGGGCTAAATACAACCTACGAACAATTAATCAAAAAAGCTTTTAACAAAAACTTTTGGTATGCACAGGGTGGCTATGGTAGTTCTAATTCCGGAGCTACCTATACTCAAATGGAAGCCAATTTTGCATTTTTCTTTGGTTTGGCAATACAACTTTATGAAAGCACTTTAATATCGGATCAAGCTCCTGTTGATGAGCCACCAGTCCATGACGATGATATAACTGGAACCGTATTTCCACAAGGATTTAAAGAAGACGAAATAAGAGGCTTAACTGTTTTCAACGATCACCACTGTAATCTTTGCCATTCAGGCCCAACTTTTTCAGCGGCAATCAATCCTGCGACATATGTAAAATCAGGCTCAACGCCATCTTATTACAAGCTAATTGACCGGACAGTCTTAGGGGAACAAGCCAGCGACTTTGGGGTAGACAATACATTAATTGATCTAGGCTTTTCCAACACTAGCGTAACCCCAGATGATTATGATATTGGCCTAGGTGGCAAAGACCCCTATGGGAACCCTCTATCATTTGTTGAGCAATATCTAAACACACTAAAAGAACCAACAAAGAAGATGATTGATCCAATCAAAATTCTGGCCTGTGAATTTGACAATTCCTTTATTGAAGATTTTATGAAAGGTGAATTGATCAAAGATAAGCTTGCTGTTGGTGCTTGCAAATCCAATAATGCGTTAGCAAAAGTTCCCTCACCTACTGTCGCCAAAGCTGAATTAGAACGACTTGATCAAGGACGCCTTTCAGTTGCTACAAGAGGTGCTTTTAAAATACCTACACTAAGAAACGTTGAATTGACAGGTCCTTACATGCACAATGGTAGCATGAAGTCACTAGAAGAAGTTGTTGAATTTTACAATCGTGGTGGCAACGTAAGTAATCGCCGACATTCTTCCACTTTAGTATTTGAACAAGGATTTACCGAACAAAACAAAAAAGATTTGGTTGCCTTCTTAAAAACAT
>CAMDOP010000464.1 GCA_945903675.1 Crenothrix polyspora | reverse complement strand
AAGGGTATAACTCTGACATGATAGAAAGACAACTAGCTCACTCTGAGCAGAACAAGGTCAAAGCGGCCTACAATAGGGCTCAGCATTTACCAGAGAGACGTCTAATGATGCAGAATTGGTCTGATTATTTAACTGAATTAAAGACTCAGCATTTACCATTGGAGAAGTAAAAGTCAGGACAGCTGAGTGGCTGTAGCCCTAAAACCATTGAAATAACTAGTTGCTTTACCTGAATATTAAAATAATTGCTGTATCTAGATAAATACTATACGATGTACGTACGTTGTCGTTTTAAGCTATGGTTTGGTACTGTTAAACCCTTACTAATCAAACCTGCAGATAATCGTAAAAAGGGACTGGGTGTGTCAACAACTGCCAGTTTAAAAAGAAAAGCAAGTAGACCCCTCAGTACTAAGTTGAAGGAAGGGTCTGTATGTATTAGAGGATAATCCAGTTGTGACTCATCGTCCAAGGTAAGGTCTCTAGTATTTAGCACATGTTCACCCAGAGAGTGGGAAGGCGATAAAAACTTTAATTGTTTTTATTGCGCCCATTATTTCAAATATTCCAGCGCGATAAAAACCTCTAATCCTAGAGGATTTTTATGACTATACAAATTTTACACCCCAGAATTGAACGTTTACCTGAAGTTATTGTTCGTACCAAATTGAGCCGTAGCACCATTTATAACTTAATAAATGCAGGTAAGTTCCCTCCAAAAATAAAACTAGGCGCTCGTTCTATAGGTTTCTTAGAAGCTGATATTTCTGATTGGATTTTAAGTAAATGCGCTGCGGCAACTCCTATTAAGGGAGAAGTTTTATGAGCACATACAACTCAAATTTAAAATGTTGTTACCTGTCTAAAATGAAAGAATCATCTGTGTTTGATGTCATAAACATAGATTCAGTTCTTTAAGCTATTAAAAATGAGGAATACAAACCACTTATCGATGCTCTACCAGATTGTATAGCAGATAAGAAAACTTACGCGTTAGCTAAAAAAAGACTTCCTGCATGGTCTTTGAATGGTGAGTTTTCAAAGAATGTCAAGAATGATAACTTTGTTAAAAGTAATGGCTTATGCCATTTTGAGATAGACAAGCTGGATAAAGTGCAGGTGGCTACCATTAAAAAAGCTATTGCCAAACAATGCCCTTATGTTTATGCATTATGGATTTCACCTAGTCAGAGCGGCTTAAAAGGACTTATTCGTGTAGCTGATGATTTAATAAACTCGGATGCTGATTTTAAGCAGGCATTTATCCAGATTGAACGCGCTTTAGCTGCTCTTGGGTTTGTCATAGATGCCAGTTGTAAGGATGTCAGGCGGTTATGTTTCGTATGCGCTGATAAAGACATTTACATAAATGAGGCAGCACAGCCGTTTGAGTTTGATATGACCCTCTGGGTTGCCACATCAACTATCCAAGTGTCTGAAGTAATAACAATCTCCAATGACACAGCAGTTGTTCCCTATGTATATGAAGGTGATCTTTTATACGCCGAACATGAATCAATCTGTATTGAACGTCTGACAAGATTAATGCAATCTCCCACTCCTGGGACTCGTCATTTTACGCGTTTACGAGCAGGTCGTTTGGCAGGGGGTTATATTGCGGGTAATAAGATTGCTATGCAGAAAGTCGTAGATATTTTGCTTCAATTATCCGATAGCGTTGCTGATGATGGGGTCACCTCTCAATCGGAAATTAAGACAATCATGGATGCTATTAAAAATGGTCAATTAACGCCTATTTTTGATCTTGATAAAGAGGATGAATTTGAACATTTAGATTGGGAGTTGAGGCTTAAAGAACATGTTGCGAAGTTTAATAAAACACACGCCTCTGTTGTTATTGGAGGTAATCACCGAGTATTACGTTGTATTGACGCCGCTGCAACTTTGGATGGGCGTATATCTTATGAGTTTTTTAGCTTAAATCAACTCAGTCTAGTTCATGATAATACCCGTATTAAAATAGGTGAAAAAGAGGTCCAAGGTAAGCTTAAAGATATATTTGCTAATCATTTAATGGCATGGGCAAAGAATTTTGATTGTCGCACGTTCACTGGTGGCGTAGTTTTCTTACCTAATAGAAAAGCTCCGCCTAAGTATTTTAATACATGGTCTGGCTTTTCAATTAAACCTATCCAAAATGACGAGTTACTAGTACCTATCTATTTACATATAAAAAGTATTATTTGTGATGATAACCCAGAGCTCAATAAATACTTTATCAATTGGGTGGCTTATACGATACAGCATCCTGATAAGCCTGCAGGTGCAGCATTAGTATTGCGTGGTGATAAAGGAAGTGGCAAAGGCATTATCGGTCACTTTCTAAGAGGCATATGGGGTAATCACGGCTTACATATTAGTAATACCAAACATCTAGTTGGTAACTTTAATGCGCACTTAAGTGACGTTTGTTTTTTATTTGCTGATGAAGCATTTTATTCCGGTGATAAGCTGCACGAAGGCGTGCTAAAAGCTTTAATTACGGAACCTACCGTCATGATTGAGCGTAAAGGTCTTGATGCAGTATCACAACCTAATTACTTAAAAGTGTTTATGGCAACTAACAGTGATTATGCAGTTCCAGCTAGTAAGGATGAGCGGCGATATTGTGTGTTTGATGTATCTAATGCGCTGGTCGGTGACATGGATTATTTTAATGCTCTTCATGGTGCATGCTCTGATAAAGCAACTCAATCAGCATTTCTTTATGCAATGCTCACTCACGATCTAACCGGTTGGCATACGGGCAATATACCTGATAGCATCGGCCTTCGTGAACAACGTTACCATTCCATGGGTTCAGTACAAAAATGGTTGGTTGACTCCCTCATGAACGGAGGCTTTAGTTATGGCCTTGATATTTTTAACAGACCAGTATTTTCTAATACATGGACTGAAATAATTGAAGCTGATGATTTATGGGTGGCGTATTTACGATGGTGCGATCAAAGTAAGGTGAGTGAATATCGGCGAGTCACTCAAGCATCATTGGGTAAATATTTAAGCCTTATTTATTGGAAATCCAGAAATAGCAGAGGCATTTACTATATGGTTGGTAG
>CAMDOP010000463.1 GCA_945903675.1 Crenothrix polyspora | reverse complement strand
TGCAATGTCTTGCCCAACAAACAGAAACCGTTGTAAACATAGTTATTTATGGTGAAGGACTATTAGATGCCACCTTACACAGTCTTTACCAGCAAACACATCGCCATTGGCAAGTTTTAATCTGTGATCGTTTTGCAGAACTTATTTATCATGATGATGAACGAGTTATATCCGTATCCGGTAAAAATTGGACAGAAACACTTAAAACCTTATTGCAAACTGATACCCTCATTTGTTGTGTAAGGGCAGAAGATACCCTTGCCAGCAATGCACTATCTGTGGCAACAGCTCTTTTTGATAACCCTGATATTCAACTTACTTTTAGTGATACCGATGTCATTGATGAATCGGGCGCTCGAATGCCTTGGTTTAAACCGGACTGGGATCTGGATCTGTTTTTACATACCTCGGCTCTGGACGATCTTTTTATCACGCGCAGTGGTAATTGTCGACACGCCTCAGACACTCAATTACAAACAGTTGAAACATGGCCGGCACTGGCCTTATCAGCACTGTCTCATCCTGAACAAGAGATATGCCATTTGCCTTGGGTGTTAACACACAGAGCCGACAACCATCCTTGGCAAACATCCTATGATCGCATTGAACCTTGGTTAAGCCAACAAGGAGTAGTCGATTTAGAGCCTCCCATGGCTTTTGTGCAATCATTAAATTGGCCACTTCCTGAGCGCTTGCCGAAAATAAGTATTCTTATTCCAACACGAGATCAACTTACCTTACTCAGAAATTGCCTTCAATCCTTACAGCTTACTGATTATCCTGATCTGGAAATTATCGTAATCAATAATGATTCGAGAGAAGATGAAACCTTAGCTTATCTTAAGAAGATCAGCTGTGAAGGTATTCGCGTCATTGATTATCAAGGTATTTTTAATTTTTCAGCGATGAACAATGCGGCCGCCAAGTTAGCAACGGGGGAGCTTTTATGTCTGCTAAATAACGATATCGAAGTGTTACACGCGGATTGGCTAAAAATTATGGTCAGTGAGCTCTATCGCCAAGGTGTTGGGGCGGTTGGCGCTAAACTCTTATGGCCCAATGGGCAAGTTCAACACGGCGGCGTTTTGTTGGGTCAACATGGTTTAGCTGGCCACATTGGCAATGATTGGCACGATGACGATAGCGGTTATTTTGGCATGAATCAACGCGTACGCACTGTCAGTGCTGTAACAGCGGCTTGTTTGTTGTGTTACCGCTCTGACTATCTTAGTCTGGGTGGCCTTAACACCAAGGATTTGGCCGTTAATTTTAATGATGTAGATTTTTGCCTACGCTTAAGGTCGTTAGGTAAACGTTGTATATGGACACCTCAAGCAAAGTTACTCCATCTGGAATCTGCCAGTCGCGGCCATGAACAAGATCCTGCCAAACAAGCTCAGTTGCACCGAGAACTAAATTATATGCGTAAAACCTGGGGTGAACTTATTGCCTCTGACCCTTACTATAACCCCAATTTAAATTTAGACCGATACAGTCATGCCGGTCTTGCTTTTCCACCACGTGAACCCAGCTTTACTGAGTTCGTAAAATCAAAGGTCTTATGAAAATTCTTTTTGTACATCAAAACTTTCCAGCTCAATTTGGACAATTAGTGAAGCAATTAGCGTTGCAACCTGGCTACGAATTACTTGCCATGATGCAACCACCGGGGCGGAAAGTGGAAGGTGTAGGCGTCGTTGCCTATAAGTTTCTTAATACACCGGCTGATCATGGTCACCTACTATTAGGCGAAATGGAAGCGAAAGTGCTACGCGCAGAAGCCGTAGCAGAAGCCGCTTATCGCCTTAAAGCCAAGGGCTGGAATCCGGATGTGATTATTGGTCATCCTGGCTGGGGTGAATTATTATTTGTCCGCGATATTTGGCCCACAGCGCGATTGGTTGTCTACTGCGAATATTACTATCGTGCCGAAGGCCAAGATTTAAATTTTGATAAAGAATTTGAGGAAGCTGATATTCGTCTTATTCAACGAATGAAACTCAAAAACACCGTTATGCTAACCGCTCTCGCCGATGCTGACGTCGCTTACACGCCAACAGAATGGCAACGTCAAACGTTCCCTGAACATTTGCGGGACGCTATTCATGTCATTCATGATGGTATTGATACCGAATATTTCAAGCCCAATCCAAAAGCCAGTTTTCAAATCGCTAATAAAGGGATTACGCTTAGTCAAGGCGATGAAGTGATCACATACGCTGCTCGCTCTTTGGAACCCGTACGCGGCTTTCATCAGTTCATGCGACTATTGCCAGAAATATTAAGTCAACGACCTAATGCGCATGTGGTGATTATGGGTGCTAAAGAGGCGTCTTATGGGCCAGAACCTAAAGATTGTAATAATTGGCAAGACCGCGCGCTGGCTGAATTAGGCCATCAATTAGATCCGCAGCGAGTTCATTTCACAGGCTTTTTAAATCGCGAGCAATATCAACAGGTCTTACAAGTTTCTAAGGTTCATGTCTATATGACCTACCCTTTTTTACTCAGTTGGTCTATGCTCGAGGCAATGAGTTGCGGTGCATTGGTCATAGCTTCAGATACTGGCCCCGTTCGTGACGTTATTGAACACAATAAAAATGGCTTATTGGTTCCGTTTTTTGATACCAAAGCCTGGGTAAAAACCATCGTAAAAGAACTTAAAGCTAAAAAGAAAAATCCATTAAGAGAGAAAGCCAGACAGTTTATTAATGAAAATTATGCCTATAGTGACTGTATCAAAAAGTTACAAAATCTTTATGAAAATAAAAAATTGTAAATCTTTCAAACAACAGTACAAATATGAATTTACAAATTGATCACACCTAAATAGATGACTTATTATTCAATACTATTGCGTAGGTCATCTAGAAAACTGATCCGTCATCACTAAGATTTTTTTATAAATTCCTTGCATGGCCTGATCAGCATACCCATCATGTGCATGTATCAACCGATGGTATGTTTTCCAATGCATGTTTTTTGGCTTTTCTCCATTAGGATTGGCAATGCCAGGCTGCCAGTTGAGTTGATCTCTTATCTTACTGGCGCCTCGAAAGCCACGATCGTCAGCAGTTTCTCTCTGGCT
>CAMDOP010000462.1 GCA_945903675.1 Crenothrix polyspora | reverse complement strand
CTTGAAACGCCACGCATAGTCATGCTAATGGTTAAAGCGGGTGACGTGGTCGATCAATATATCGATAAATTAGTGCCGTTATTGGCGGCGGGCGACATTATTGTTGATGGTGGCAACTCCCTATTTACCGATACTAATCGACGTACAGCAGCATTGTCGGCTTTACACCTTAATTACATCGGCACCGGCGTTTCTGGTGGCGAAGAAGGCGCGCGTCATGGCCCTTCTATTATGCCGGGCGGCAACCAAGCCGCTTGGCCTACCGTTAAACCTATATTCCAAGCCATCAGTGCTCACGTTAATGGCGATCCTTGCTGTGAATGGGTCGGTGATAATGGCGCAGGACATTACGTTAAAATGGTTCATAACGGCATAGAATATGGCGACATGCAATTGATCTGTGAAGCTTATCAATTATTGTCTGAGTGTTTAGGTTTAAGCGCCGATGAGATGCAGGCCATCTTTGCCGAATGGAATCAAGGCGAACTCAGCTCTTATTTAATAGAAATCACTGCTAATATTTTGGCCTATAAAGATGAAGACGGTCAGCCCTTAGTTGATAAAATTCTCGACACTGCAGGTCAAAAAGGCACAGGTAAATGGACGGGCATTAATGCTTTAGATTTAGGCATACCGCTAACCTTAATTGGTGAGTCGGTATTTGCACGCTGTTTATCTGCTCAAAAATCAGAACGCATCAAAGCCTCGCAATTATTATCCAAGCCCAAGCTAACGTTCGCTGGCGATAAACAAACGATGATTAATGCTGTTCGTGATGCTTTATATGCAGCTAAGATTATTTCTTATGCGCAAGGTTTTCGCTTAATGCGTGAAGCCTCTAAAGAATATAACTTGTCACTTAACTATGGTGAAATCGCTTTAATGTGGCGCGGTGGTTGCATTATTCGTAGTCAATTTTTAAACGATATTAAACTTGCCTATACGGCTAACCCTGAACTAGAAAATCTGTTGCTAGCAGACTTCTTTGTAAAGGCTATGAATGAAGCCGATGCTGGCTGGCGCAAAGCCGTTATCTTAGGCATAGAGCTGGGCATACCTACCCCCGCATTCTCCTCGGCCTTAGCTTATTTCGATGGTTATCGCACCGAAAGACTGCCAGCTAATTTATTACAAGCACAACGAGACTACTTTGGCGCTCATACTTACGAGCGTACCGATAAACCTAGAGGTGAGTTTTTCCATACTGACTGGACAGGGCATGGCGGTAAAACGGCTTCGTCTACTTATACTGTTTAACTGATTTTACGCAACCATTCAGCGGTTTAACAAAACAAATAATGAGGTCGCTATCGCGACGATGTGTTAATCGGGTAATCGCACCCGAAGGCGAGATACTTTCTTTTGCGCAGCCTTTAGAAAGTATCCAAAGAAAAGGCGGCTCGATTGCCGCTAATTCCTGCGCTCCTCGGTTTTGTCGGGGATCGGTAGAGAGGGCTTCCTGCCCTCCTACCGAGGCTGGGCATCCCTGCCGCGCCCCTACGGGCTAATCCCAACAAAGCCTGCGGTGCTCGACGCGGCAAACGAGAGTAAAACGACGTTACTGCGAAATGTCAGCTGTTTAAAACTAACAGCCATAAAATATGTCGGGTTAGCGAAATCATAACCCGATGCAATGAGCAACAAAAAACCTTAACTGTGAGCAGTTTATGAATCTTGATCCTTGTACTTATGTTATTTTTGGCGCTACGGGCAATTTGTCCCGAATAAAACTAATGCCGGCCCTATACCATCTTGATGTGGCTAAGCGTTTACCTGAAGGGACTCGTATTGTTGCGATAGGCAGAAGACCTTGGGATCAGCAGAAATGGCTGAGTGAAGTGCGTGAAATGGTCATTGCAAAAACTAAAGATGACTTTGATGAAAGCGTTTTTCAGCGCTTTTGTACGCGCTTGGTCTATCATCAAGGTGATATCGGAGAAGCTAAGTGCTATAGCGAACTTGCCGCATTACTTAACGACAAAAACAAGTTTGCCCATAATATCGCGTTCTATTTATCTATTAGCCCCGCTGACTTTGGCTCAGTGATGGAAATGTTAAGTCATAACCAGCTTTTTAATGAAGACCTCGGCTGGCGACGCGTTATTATTGAAAAACCTTTTGGTTATGATTTAGACAGCGCTCAAGCTTTGCAAAAACGCATCAGCCATTATTTAAACGAAGAACAGATTTACCGTATCGATCATTACCTCGGTAAAGGCATGGTGCAAAACGTATTGGTGTTTAGGTTTGCTAATGTCATGCTTGAGCCTTTATGGAATCGTAATTACATCGACCATATTCAAATTACTCATTCGGAAGAAATTGGTATCGATAGTCGTGGTGATTATTATAATGGTGCAGGCGCTATGCGCGACATGCTGCAGAGCCATCTTTTACAGCTGCTAACTTTAGTCACCATGGAGCCGCCCGCATCAATGGAAGCGGAATCTTTACGTGATGAAAAAGTTAAAGTATTAAAATCTATCCGCCCTATTCCTAAAGAAGCCGTCCATGGCCATGCTTTTCGAGCCCAATATGCGCCAGGCCACATCAACGATGAAAGGGTTAATGGCTACTTACAAGAAGACAATATTCCGGCCAATAGCATCACTGAAACCTATGCCTCGATGAAGCTGCATATTGATAATTGGCGCTGGCGCGGTGTGCCAATGTATATGCGTACCGGAAAGCGCATGGCTCAAGCGCAATCTACGATTTCGATTTGTTTTCGGCATCCACCCTTGCAATTCTTCCGTGATACCCATGTGCAATGTATGAGTCAGAATTGGATATTATTGGGCATACAACCGGAAGAATGTATACGCATAGAAATGACCGTCAAAGAACCTGGTTTAGAAATGAAAACCCGTACCAGTAGTCTTGATGCCAGTTTTCGTAACGACGATGAAAAAGCCATTGATGCTTATGAAGACTTAGTACTCGATGTATTAAAAGGTGATAGGTCTTTATTTTTGCGCTTTGATGAAGTGGAATATGCGTGGCGCATTGTTGACCCCATCTTGCAAACCTGGGCGATAGAGCGAGACTTTATTGCCACCTACCCTGCAGGCTCTTGGGGGCCTGAAGACAGTCGA
>CAMDOP010000461.1 GCA_945903675.1 Crenothrix polyspora | reverse complement strand
TGCCATCGCAATGGATGTCATTGATGCCCACATAGAATGCTGGTTTTTGCAAGTTCTCCAACTTGACACTAGGACGTTAAGGCTAGAAGCACTGGAAACCAGGAATGAACGACTGCTATGCGGCTAAAAACGAACTCCGAAACTTTAGTGATAATAGTAACTATTCTTCGTTTAAAAATAGCATAGTTTACCCATACATTGCCAATTAATGCATCAATTGAAGAAATTACGGGGAGGAAAGCTAAAGAATTTAAAATACGTTTGATGATGGTGAATCGGTACTGGACACTTTGGGGTTTTGCAAGGGCAAAAAAGAGTGAATGTTGATTTTCCTGCATGGATGACTTGTGAAACTTCAGACTTGATCTGGCGACTTCAAAAAATTGTTTCAACTTTATCTGTCATTGGCTGTTTGTTTTCGACCCCTAAGAGACTTTCGACACTTCACCTAAGAAACCTCAAAAGGAGACAATCAAAATTACTAAGTGGCTTAGCGCTTTCGACTCCACAATTTCCAGTGCATCTCAACCCCAGATTACGTATAAAAATGAGATTTGCGTATACCAAATTTCCAAAATCTGCCAATTACCCCTATTAGTTATGGTGAACAGGGATCCCATACCAGCCGAACTATACCAGATAAATCAACATTCTTTTCCACTGGACAATCCGGACAATCTTTACGGTTAGGCCTATTCGTGCATTGATTGCACTGCCGGATCAACATATCGGCCCGCTCGAGGTCGAGTTCCAGCGTTTCCAAATCATTCATCAAACCGACAATGCGGCCTCTTAGCTCATCCAACAATGGTTTCATGGCAGTGCATGCGGCTTGGCCAGACGCATAGTCTTCTCTTGTCTTTGCCAGTCTTTGAATCGATTCAAGACCAATTCCAACCCGGCTTAATTGCAGAGCAGTCGCCATCCTCTTTACGTCTTTACGGGCATATAAACGAGTACCACCTTCTGTACGATCTGGGTTTATAAGGCCGAGTTCCTCATAAAGCCTGATTGTCCTGGCTGTGGTATCAAGTTCTTCAGCCATTTCACCAATTTTTAAGACTTCACGTTCAGGTCTTTTTGGTAAACGCATATCGATTGACAATATATAACATGAATGATAGATTTTGCATTTGAGAATTGGATAAGTACTAATGCTTTAGTTCAAAATTTATTGTAAGACTGTGACTTATTTTAACTCATATGATCTTCCATTAATGAGATATAAAAAGATACCAAGATTTTCGGGTCCTTCTAATTGTTTGCATGAAACCTATTAAATTGAAAGTTTATAGTCAAGCGGCCAGAAACCATGAAATTTACAGGCACTTATTCAAGATAGCGTTTTTAGTGGGGGACATTACTCAACTTAATCAATCAGCCCCAGCTATTACTTGGCCTGTTTTTGAACGACTTAAATACATTGAATTATATTAACTATCTGAAAGTGTTCCTTACTTATCTAGTGCCTTATTTTGTGTCGCTTTATGGTGCTTTATCGGTACTAAACATCTTAAATGTTAACGATCAAAACCAAACATGATAGGCAATTTCTAATAACTAAAACAGGACAGAGACATGACATTACCCACCGAATCCATTGGCAGCATTCCACGTCCTCCAGCACTTCTTGAAGGTATCGAACAATTCAGACTAGGAAAGCTTTCTCAAGCAAAGCTAGATGCCTTGTATGAGGAGGGACTCAAAGACACCATTGCCCGATTGGAGGTAACCGGATCACCTGTTATCTCTGACGGCGAACAAACCAAATCAAGTTTCGCCACTTACCCGTTGGTTAATCTCAGCAATATCGCGGCTGACGGAGTCACAATACCCTTTGAAGATGGTCACACCAGACAGTTACCGAGGCTAACGGCTGGACCGTTTAAGTACGGTGTCCATGCAGGGACTTATGTTAACGCCGCAAAACGGTATGCACATAAACCTATCAAGCAAGCCGTAATCTCAGCATCGGCTTTAAGCCTGCTTTATCCGGCAGAAGGCGTTCACGGCTATTCCCGAGAAACCTTTATAACTGATCTAATCCAAGAGACGGTAGCGGATATTCGCGGTTGTTTTGAGGCCGGTGCTTATCATGTCCAAATAGATTTTACCGAAGGCCGTTTATCGGTAAAACTCGATCCCAGCAAAAAACTGCTACATGATTTCATTGATCTCAATAATCGGGTGCTAAATCATTTTACAACCGAGGAACGCAAGCGGATTGGGGTGCATACCTGCCCAGGCGGCGACCATGATTCGACCCATAGCGCCGATGTGGATTATGCCGATTTGATCCCTGATTTATTTAAACTGGAGGTGGCTAATTTTTATATGCAATTGGCTAGCGAAAAAAAACCTGAGCATGTGTTGAGCATCATCAAAAATCACCTCAAGCCGGGGCAACGCGTTTATGTCGGCGTAATCGACGTGATCAACCCGGATGTTGAAGAACCGGAACAAGTTCGAGACCGTATCTTGCAAGCGGCAGAATATATTCCTGTAGTGCAACTGGGAACGACTGACGATTGTGGATTTTCACCTTTTGAAGATGACATATCTACAGGCAGGGACACTGCCTTTGCCAAAATTAAGTCAAGGGTAATTGGAACGGAACTCGCTTCAAAAATTTTGAATTGCTAGTCTAAGAATGTAGCTTTGCATCTAAGCGAAAGAATTACTAATTTTTCTCGGAATTCAAGAACACCCTACTAAGCCGATTCCATCACGAATGTCTGGTATTGTTAAATGACTATCTCTTAAATGAGTACTGGTGAATGTCTCTTGTTGGCACTTAGTTGCCAGTCAATGTAAGAATTAATTTTGACTAAATTCTAATATTGCCAGATAAAATATTAACTTTTACATTTTAGGAGGGCTCCACGCATCTAAACATATCGGTATATCGCATCAGGTATTGGCTTACTTAGGGTAAAACCTTGAGCCTGCTCGCGCCTATTGCAATGAGTACTTCGCCCTGTTTAATCGTCTCAACACCTTAAGCGATAAGCCCCCGTCCTAATTTAGCTGCCATGAATAAAAGTAATATTATTTTCGGGGTTTTCGTGGATGCTATTTTAAGGTAGTACTTAGAAGGGCAAT
>CAMDOP010000460.1 GCA_945903675.1 Crenothrix polyspora | reverse complement strand
TGGATTGTTATTGGTGCCAATAACATCTGTATCCATTGATACGTATGGGCTGTAGCATTTTGTTATCAATGCTATTGTTTTTTTGTAAATATATATGTATGTGAAAATTTACTATTCAAAATAGAGATAAAATAAAAAAATAATGAATAACAATAATAACAACTACTCTTCAGCCTATATTTCATATAGCTTCAACGTGTTATTGCAACCAATAACAAATCAATAACAGCAATAACATTTATTGAGCTGGAGTATAGTGAATTACATCCTCACGTACGATAATGGCCAATAATCTCTGTTTAACCATCTCGGCTAGTGTTTTCCTGATTAAGCTTGATTTACAACCTGAAAAGTCTTTGAACGGAATTTTTTGAAATTTTAACTGAATAATATTTCGCTCTGTTCTTGGTCTTGGGTTGTTCTCAAATAACGACAATATGGCTGTAAATTCAGCCTTTATACCCATTATTCCTTTTTCCTTACATAGTTTAAGATTTGCCTCTAACAATTCGTTAGCGATAGCTATGGCAGCAATAATATGCTTTTCTGGTATCTTTGATTGCGTGTCATAATCGAGCAAATGCAGATTAGCTGCTATTTTCATAATCTGCATATTGATCTTTGAAGCCGCTCCCCTTAGTGATATATGAGAGAATCTGCCGCCATCTATCAAATCAGGTTCTAGCTTGTTTCTGTATTCATTGATTAGTTCAAAACCAGCTTCATCAATAGTTAGGTTATATAACTGGTCTAAGTTTTTAGGCTCAGTAATAATGCTTTCAAATAATTTACATGCACTTTCATAATTAACTTCAACGAAAGAAGCAATAATTATTTGTTTCTTTTTATGATTACGTTTACCTAATGAGTGTGGTTCTGTAAGCATTAAAAAACGCTCGGATAACCCAGTGCCATTGGATGCTTTTAATACAGTTTCAATACTCCCAGATTGAGCAAAACAAACGATAGAGCCAACTACATTACCGTTATATCCTTTTCTAGTAACTCGAATACTATTAACATATCCACCGTCAAAGCCGTTTAACATAACGTCATTATTATTAGCTTTTTTGTCATTACCATATGAATTACCAAGTAACGAATTAAATAACCCTTGTTCGCTGGATATGGCACTGAAATAGCCCCAAGTATCTAGTAAGGTCTTCTCTAACCCCTCAGGTGTTGCGTTAGTGACAAATAAACCTTTACCTAATTGCTCCTGTTTTTTCTTTAATTCATCTAACTTCAATGTTAATTCTTCTTTTGATAAATTGTCCGCCTCTTCCTGATCAGGTTTATAGGCGACAAGTACATCCATTTCTTTTTTAACCGCTCTCAACAAACTTTTTTGCATGTTATAAAACGGCTTTTGAAATGTTGTTAAGCATCTTGATTTACTAGTCCCGCTGGGCTGCTCTATAACTGCATAAATGCCAATTGGCAAAGCGTCACCATTAGAATATTGAACAACATATTTACGACTAGCCATTGCGCTATAGGTTGCTAAGCCAGCTAAAAAAACAGTATTAACAGGTAAATCAGTTTCAACAGCCACCTTTCTACTCAGCGCTTTTAAAACGTGCTTATCATCAACATATTTTAATAAATCAACAAGGCAGTATTTATTTTCAGTATCTAAGATTTCATTATGAGTTTTGTTATCAAAGAAGCTATCTCTTTTATCTCCTATGCTCATCGCCCAACCTCCATAGCAATGTCATTAATGAGATTTTCAGCACGTGTAACTATTAATAAATCTCCTGGTGATAAATTATCAAAGTTCAATAACTGTCTAATGGCTAGACTCAATATGATGGATTCATAAACCACTCTATCGAATAGCTCATATTTATTGAATCTAGGTGGCTTTACTCCTTTTTGATACTTCATATTGACAGGCATTAGGTCTCTTAACTCAAGGCCTACAGATTCAACAATATCAGTTACATGGCAACCTGCAAAACAGTGAATCAATATCTTTCCGTCATCAGTTTGTTTGATTGCTAAGGAGGGTGATTTATCAGGATGTGCCGAGCAACACGCTAACCATTTACCTTGTCCGGTTGATTTAACTTTATCTAATTTCGAAAGCAATATGTCGATACTCATAACACCCCCAAAAACAATCTAATCCACGCTGCGAATTTAATCAGCGTAACTCGTATGAGGGTGATAAAATGATTTTGTAAATCGTTTGATCTGCTGCCGGTGCGACCAACACCGGTGGTCTTCATGCTGCACCGCCTCTAAATGCTTCAAGCTCAATAACCAACAGCTTAATTTCATCATCAGACTTGCCAGCAATACGTGCTTGATTAATTGCCTGTATCTCATTTGCAGGCCATGCAACACGATCTCCACCAATGCTTACTGGCCTAGTAAATAAACCTTTCTGTATGTCACGGTAAATAGTTGATTTTGACTTGCCTATTGCCTGTTCGACAGTAGGTCTTCGATATAAGGGATTGATAGAGGGTAAAACTGTATTTATCATAGCCATTTGTATTCCTCGGTAAGGTATACGCCTAAATAGGATTATCTAGGCTTCTGGCTAAAAAATTATAAGCATATTTTTCAATCTAAATAGCTGTAATGATTACAGGTATTAGTGCTTTAATGGGTGCAGCTATTAGCTTAAAGGCTTGTCTTTGCTGGGTTTTATGGATATAGGTATTATTTATTAATAGTTTCCTTTAGCCGCCCATTCCGGCCTAATTATAGTTGCTCCTGCCTCAGCGCATCTTTTAGAAAAGCCTTTCTCAATAAGCCAAGTAATAACTATTTCGTTCTTTGTGTGCGTGTCTTTTTCATTCGGGTCTGCATTGCCCCAGAACTTTTCACTTGCTTGATTGAGTATTTGCAACTGACCTGATTGATAAGGGATATTACACAAAGGCTCTATATCAACTTTGATATTTATATTGCCCTGATCTTTTACTAAAACCAATATTATTTCTTTACTAGTATCAATTCGAAAATAACACTCATCTGGATTACCCAACCCATTTTGTAAGAAATTACTATCTGGATGATTTAAGCTAGGCAATAATTGGCTAACCCTATCAAGGCTTCCTGTATGTTTAAATGCCATCTCATCAATCTTAGATAGACAAAA
>CAMDOP010000459.1 GCA_945903675.1 Crenothrix polyspora | reverse complement strand
CATAATAAAAAAGATGGAACACTAGGATTCAAAATATTACCCAATGGAAACAAAGATGCATATTTTATTTACTATATTGATGGTAAAGAAAAATTAAGGAAAATTGGTCGCTATGGAAAAACTAAGGGGTTAATGTCTCTCAAATCTATCAGGGATACTTACAATACTCTTTCAAGGGAATATCAAGGTGGGATTGATATAAAAGAGCAGGCATTACTAAAAACAGCAACTCTGGAAAAAGAAAAAAGAGATCTAGCAGAAGCAAAACTAAAAAAGGATATGCAAGGCTCATTTCAGCAATTGATTGATTTATATCTTGAGCATGTAGAATTCAAATTAAGCAAAAAACATCATAATGCTATGAATAAAGCATTTCGCCTTAATTTAGAAAGTTTTGATAGGACAAAAAAAGCGAGTGATGTAACAAAGGATGACATCAGTAATATTATAAATCCGATAACATTACGGGGCTCCTTAATTGCTTCTAATAGGATGAGGTCATATCTATCAGCAATGTTTTCTTGGGGGATTGATTTTGATGACGATGTATCCATTAATAAAACCAATATCAAATTTTATATCACCAACAATCCAGTGACTTCAGTTAAGAAACCTTTAAAAAAAGAACCTCCTGCCGAAAGATTTTTAAGCAAGTCTGAAATATATAACTTTTGGTTAGCCTTAGATAAAAATGGGATGTCAATTTATAGGAAAAATATCCTTAAACTCATGATTGCAATTGGCGCACGTGTTGAGTCACTTTCAATGCTTAAATGGAGTGAAATTGATTGGCAAGAAAGATTGATCACTATACCTCCAGCCAGAAGCAAAAATGGAAATCACTGGGTAATACCGCTCGGAGATATAGCCTATGATATTTTGAAGAACAACCCCAAGACAAATGATATCTTTCTTTTTCCTGCAAAAAACGGTGAAGCTATACAAGAAGATACAGTAGGTAAAGCAACCACTAGAGTTTGTGAGCAAAATGCCCTAGAACATTTTTCACCAAGAGATCTTCGGAGAACTTGGAAAACGATATCTGGTATGGCGGGTATAGATAAATCAATCAGGGATAAAATCCAAAATCACTCTGATAAGGACATATCTTCTCTACATTATGATAGATATGACTATTTAAAAGAAAAACGTGCCGCTATGGATGTTTGGAATGATTACTTAAAAAATATTATTGAAGGAAAGACGGTTGAAACCAAGGAAGAAATCAATAGTCTTGAACGCTTCTTGAAATGAATCCCCTCCTCTATTTCTCAATTTCTGTAATTTACTATTTCATAATTACAGTAAAGTACATGAACCCTTTTATCAAAAAACCTCATGTACATCAATAATTACACCTTATATATTGTTACCCATTCTCAATGGGAATAACATTGGGTACAGAGTTGTTGCGTTTTCAAATTATAAATTTATCATTACCCTCTAATATTCAATCAGAAAATTTAACTCTTATCTTATGGATCTCATAACTTACACGATTCCTGAAGCTGCAAAAATACTCAAATGTGAGGAAGAAAAAATTCTTTATGCAGGAAGTAGAGGTTACTTGAAGATTTATGTCTTACCCTCTAACTTTAACCTTTTTTACGTTAAACACGAATCACCAATTATTATTGAGTCAATGGATATTTCCTATGAAATTGATGTTAACGTACCTTGGGATGAACACAATAGACTACCCTTCAACCAACAAATGCAGCTATCACCACATTGCTTAAGAAGACATCTTGATGGTGAAACCGATATGAAATTAAGTCTCCAAGGACAAATATGTAACGGAACTTCATTAACATATTTTGGTTTGTATGACCTAAAGAAAGAACCAATAAAACTGCAAGAATGTGAATTGGTTGTGGAGGCAAAAGTTATTAATAATCTGAAGGAAGCAATTAAAACAAAATATCTAGCTTTTCTTGATCCCAATGAAGAATCAGAAAATTTAAGCGAAAATAATTCCCTAGTTATTGAGAAGAAAGTCACAGTTTACGATGAGAGAAAGATTAGTCTTGAAAATTGGCTAAAGAGATCTGGACTAACTTTTAACTCCCGTCCCAAAAAAGAGATTTTTGAAATGATAAAGAAGGCTAATAAAGATAATCCTCTATGGGGGCTGAATTACGATAGCTATGAAAAAATATTTTATAGACCTTATAGTAAAGAAATCGGGTTGATCGGCAGGTCTGGAGCACCACCCAAATCAAAAAGAATTAAATAAACCATAGGGGAATGAAAATTCCCCTTTTTTTTGTCTGTAAAAAACCCGTAGAAAACTCGGGGGCTAGAATATAGGAGAATGTGGGAGTACGTAGTACTACCATTTTGTTTTTATTTACTTTATATTCAATAACTTATAATCTAACCATGACTTCATTTATTACTTAATGAATCATGCAAATGGCATCTTTTTAAGACAATAAATTCTTAGAATGAATATCCATATAAATACAATTGAACACAATAAAGTTCAGAACAACTATTTAACTATTAAAAGGAAACAAAAATGACTATGAAATTTTTAAAGCTACAAGCAGTTATGTCAATTACCGGAATGTCTCGTTCTTCAATTTATCTTGCAATTTCAGAAGGAAGATTTCCCAAGCAAATAAACCTTGGCGCAAGATCTATAGCCTTTTTGGAATCTGAGGTGCACGAATTTATGGAAGAATGTATTGCCAACCGCAGGAGCAACTAGATTATGGATTTTTATGATATGAGTAGAGCTAATTCAACTGGATTAGCTCTTACAAAAGACTTTGAGATTTTATAGTGAAGGCTGGCACCAACACTTTTGAAAACTTAATTAACAACAACTCTGATAGCTCAATATTACAAGTATTGGGCTATCACACAATATTTTAGGAAAAAATATGAAGACTGATAATAATATTTTAAATTCTGAAACACAAGTTATTTATCAAGATAATGCCTGCTTACCTTCTAGGTTAGATAGATTTGGTAACATAGGTCTCCTTCAGAAAACACTATTAAACTTCAAATCTCTAGGGGAAATATCCCTATCCAAGGAAGAGCAGGAGGTGTCTATTGTCTAAAGTAGAGGAATTAAGAACTGCTGTGGGTCGAGCGAGAGCCGAGGATCT
>CAMDOP010000458.1 GCA_945903675.1 Crenothrix polyspora | reverse complement strand
TTTGTGCTCGAAATTGTTCAGCGCTGTATCAACAAGCACATCGAATTTTTATTACAAAAGACAAAACGGATCTTCATAACGCCAGTCAGATTAATGACGAAGGGTTATTTGAATTATTGGCATCTGAGTTTTTGAGCGAACTCTAGTTAAGGAATTTTTTTTTATCGCTTGGGGAAAGCCATCTGGCCATGGTCGATCTTCGCCGATTCAACATTGAATTTTGCAAATTCGATAGTAAACGTTAGTTTTATTAAAAGCATTTGTTAATTTTTCAGAAATAAATAGCAATATCCTTTAACGAAAAACTTATGCTTTAAAATAAAAAATAACTTTTTGTTAAAGCGAAATAATAGTTATTAAAATAACGGTAGAAGTAACTCTTTTAAAAATAGTTAAATTAAAATGATTTAACGTTTTAAGAGCTTAGTTCTAGATATCTGAAGAGTATTTTAAAAAATATCATTAATAATAGCCTGAAATCGTTAAGTAAATGGCACTTTATTAGATTTTATATATAAAATGCATAAGCAATACAAACAGTTAGTTTTTAAAAATGAATAAATAAAAAACTAATTTACTAAGTTAGAGTAATAAAGCTGTATTTTTGTTATTTGATGCCTATAATGCGCACTTTAGCTGTTAAAGTTAAGAGATGATTCAATGAGAAGAACAAAAGTTGTGCACGACTTCATGACCTATCCTGTCGTTGAGAAAGTACCCTTTTATAGAAATATAGCCATTCAACTGGCTGATACCAGTCTCTTTCCCAATCTTCCAGTGCCACTTGCGACCATTAAAGCTGTCATTGATGATTTTGAAAGCGCATTATTAGCAGCAAAAGATGGCGCCCATAGTGCTATTGCGATTAGGAATGATAAAGAAGTTGTAGTAGATGAACTCTTTAGAGATTTAGCCGCGTACATTAATACCCTAGCGAGTGGTGATGAAACGCTTATCATCCAAAGTGGTTTTCATGCTTCAAAACAACCTATAACCCACCAAAAACCAGAGATAGCAGTTTTTGATGGCCCGCATAGTGGTAGTGTGCTTTTAAAAATTAACGCTATTCAAGGTGCAGTGGCCTACATCTGGCAATATGTTCAAGAGGCAACACCCACTTCGGCATCGGTATGGATTACTGTGAATACCAGTACCGTAGCGCATTTTCAAATAGATCATTTAATACCCGGCGTTGCCTATTCCTTTCGCTATGCCAGCATTTCTTCGGACTGCACTTCAGATTTTTGTACGTCGATCAGTAATCATTATTTGATAGTTTGGGCTACCAACTTAAGACAGGGCTCTTCTGAGCCCAGACAAAGGGCTTAAAGTGAAAGCTTAAGTAAAGCATCTGCCGCGCCTAAAGTTGCTAGCCTTATTTTGAAAGCTTGACGATACGTAACACAAACAGCGTCGGGTTAGATTGCACTAACCCGACATTAGTATTTCTAATTTGCAATAACTCGCTTTAACTATAACGTCTCCATAGCCTTAGATTATGACTAAATCACTCTGTCGTCATTTCAGTATGGAAATACGTCAGGCTATTCTGACGGATGCTCTTCGGGTAAAGCCACAATCATTATATAAAGCTCTCTACTATTCGATACCTACATTAATGTACTTTGTATGCCAGCTAGAAAAGTTTTTGTGTGTAATAGCCGAAGCTCAACATTCCACGTTTTATAATGCTTTTTCTTAAGAATAAATAGCCCGTTACGATAAATGTAATATGTTGTTAATATTGATAAAGTTGATTTTCAGTTAAATACCCTTATAGTTACGCAACTAAAACATTAAATAGAGGTATTTTATGCAGTATTTTCGTTTTTCATTCCTTATTACTCTCGTAGGTTTAGTGGCAGCCTATTTTTGGGGCGGTATCATGGGCGCATTCATTGCCCTTATCTTAGCCGTACTTGAAGTGAGTTTATCCTTTGACAATGCTGTTGTTAACGCAAGCATCTTAAAGCGCATGGATGACAAGTGGCAGGGCTACTTTTTAACTTGGGGGATATTAATTGCAGTTTTTGGTATGCGTTTATTATTTCCGATTTTAATAGTCTCCGTTGCTACGGGCATCGATTTCTTAGGTGTGACAACTATGGCTCTGCATGATCCAGCAACCTATGCTGAGCATTTAAATGCTTCACATGTACAAATTGCTGCATTCGGTGGTATGTTTTTATTGATGGTATTCTTGTCGTTTATATTTAACGAGCAAAAAGAATTACATTGGTTAGGCTACCTAGAAAGAAAGCTGTCCGACTTCGGCAAACTAGAGTCTATCGAAATTATCTTGGCCTTAAGTTTGTTACTCGTAGGTCAACATTGGCTGCCAGAAGCTATAAGATTTAATGCCTTAATTGCCGGTATTTCTGGGGTGATTTTATTCGTCATCGTGGATAGTTTAGCGGCTTTATTTGAAGATGAAGAGGAGGGTGAAGAAGTCAGTACGGCCATAAAAAAAGGCAGTGTCATGAGTTTTTTATATCTTGAAGTTTTAGATGCTTCGTTCTCGTTTGATGGTGTTATTGGTGCTTTTGCGATTACACAAGATGTCGTTATTATTATGATAGGTTTAGCCATAGGCGCTATGTTTGTAAGAAGCCTGACGGTTTATTTAGTGCGCAAAGGCACTTTAGATGAGTATGTTTTTTTAGAACACGGTGCTCATTATGCGATAGGAACCTTGGCGGCTATTATGCTACTGAGCATGATGTATCATATATCTGAAGTGGTTACCGGTTCGGTGGGCGCTGTTTTAATTGCTTTATCTATTATTTCATCTATCCGTTATAAGAAGAATGCGCAGTAGGGTAACTCGTAATAAATGGTTAGCAACTTAGGTAAGACGCAATAATAAACCCGCAAATTTTATAGGGTGTGCTGAACGCTAGTGAAGCGCATCACCATGATAGAGCGATGCGCTTCACTATCGTTCAGCACATCCTATAGGGGGTATTTAATTTTAGATGTTAATCAACACCACCTTTAATATCAGGCCATTGGAAGAAAAATTATGACCATACGCGTTGCTATTCGTCACAAAACAATCTACCGGTTCGATAGGCCGGTATCATTGTCGCCTCATGTGTTTCGATTACGTCCGGCAGTTCATAGCCGG
>CAMDOP010000457.1 GCA_945903675.1 Crenothrix polyspora | reverse complement strand
GTATCGGCTATCGTTCGCTGATGCCATTATTTATGCTTCAGCCAGACAATGCAGAGTGCCGCTGATAACAGCCGATGATCATTTTGAAGGGTTGCCGGAAGTAATATTCTTTCCCAAAAACCTAAAATAAACAGTTGTTTGTTTGACGTCAAAGCATTCGGGCATTTTAATTATCAAAAGACTAATGCTCTATTGATGGTTCATCCTGTGTGTTTTAAAACGGAGAACTAGAATGAGGCTCAAGCGTGATTTCAAATCACGGTCAGGACTTCGTTGGATTTTATAGGACATGAATTTGAGAGAATTAAGACATTGCTTAGTTGAGCTCTTTATTAATTTTTCATTCAATTTCACGCTTAGCCGTATCAAGCCTTTCAAGATGCTTTTGTCTTGCTAAATCATGACGGCTGCATTTGGCTATTAATTTTTTACTAACCTGACTAATTAATTTGGATTGATCAATAGGGGGTAATAAATCTGCTTTATCATATGGGAATCGTCCTCTAGCGGCATTCTCCATTATGATTACGGCTGCTTTTAACTTATTACTAGTGATACTAGCCAATACTTTACTTGCAGGGGTCCCTGCGTCGGTTTCTGGATTTAAGTCCGTGTAAGGCCAACTGTCAGAGGCTTTGGCTTTTATTCCTAGTTTCCATAATGATAGTTTTGGCTCCAATGCTTTATGCCATAACACCCTTAAATTACTCGGTAAAACATCTTCTCGTAACCGCTCTCCATAAAAATCATAGGTCATGTTCCCCGGTATTCCTAATGGAAGCCATTCTTGTGTATTAAGGAGATGTTGAACTGATTTAATTACCCTTTTTTTGTCACCTGATAGTGGAATAGCGACGATCATAAAACCTGGATTTCCATTATTAGGACGTTCATCTGTTAAGTATCGTTTAAATGGCTCATTGATCTCAACTTCATCTATTTCTGAGTGATGACTAGAGGTCATTAGATTGACTGGTTCGGCCTGCAATCTTCTTTTGCCAAATAAGTCTGCGCCATGTCTTAACCACCAAATATCAAAATCATAACTACCTATTGATAGTTTCATATCTAAACAAGTAGGGACAACGCTCGTTAAAAAATCTTCGGGGCATTGTTTAGATTCTTCTTCTGTTAAAGCACCGTTGGTTTTTAAATATTTCTCAGCTAAGGCGAAAGTTGGGCTGAGTCTTAAATATTCATACCATATTCTATAAGGTCTAGTTACGTCGTAATAAAAGTCATTTTTTACAAAATCTGAAGTATAGGGCATCCAAGGCTCAAGCTCTGAATATTCATATCCCAATATATCTTCAAAATCTAGTCGATGTCTATAAGACCCAACAGAAACAACCTGCTGTCTAATCAATGTTGGTTCTTGTAATTCGCTTTCCATATAGGCCTTTATAGTATTCATGAATAAGAATATACATTATATACTATTTTACTACTGTTCATTAATATCTATAATACAAATCTTCAACTAAACATTGATGACTTGAACATCTAGCAATAACGAAAATGCTAGGTAACAAACCCTGCTTTTACTTTTTAATAATTGCAGGAAACTCTTATAAATTAGAAATGGTGAATAAAATGTCAAAACTGACAAAAGAAGCGAAAAAAGAAGCCTTTATTAGTGTCATGAACAAGTTAACTGTTCTAGCAGCCAAGCGTGAAGGATTACAAGTTGAATTTGATAATACTGATATGAAGCGTTATGAGCTTTTAGCAGAATGTTTGTCTATCTATAAAGATATCAAAGGACAAAATATTGAGAAGGAAACTTTATTTGCGATCAAAGAAGAGTTAATTGAATTAGGATTCAAGATTCAAGTAAATACTCGTGTATTAACATTGATAGTGCGTTATGTATTTAAAAATGATCGCAATCGTGCATATACATATAACCGTGTTTTATCGGCGGCCTTATTAGCTAATGTAAAACCTGATGAATTAGCGCATTGGATTCATTCTTTTGGTGGAATTCAAGAAGTATTCATTACAAAAGGAATTACTCAGGAAACACTAACTAAGCGTCAAAAATTGGAAGGACAAAAGAAAGAGGTGATTCAAATTATCGAATCACTGAAAGCTCCTTTGGCCATCTTTCCTGAAACACCGTTGGTACATCATTCAGAGACAACTGAGTATGTTTTATTGTTGGGTAAATGTATGGGTGATGGATCTGGTACAAAAGTGCTAACTACAATACCAAACAGCAGTGATTCAATGGTTAATGAAGCTTTTAAAAAAATTGCTCAAGCTTTAATTAATGACCCTAATAAAAACATTTATTCAGAGGAGCAAAAAAAGTTTTCTTTTTATAAGTTACCAGTTTCTGTTGTTGATGATAATCATGAAGTTGCTATTGATGAAATCTCGGATAAAGAAATCATGATAGCTGAGCGTGATGCGCTTTTCCAATATTAAGCATAGGAAAAAAAATGTTGAAATTAAAAGAAGTACAAAAGATAACTGGACTGAGTCGTTCAAGCATTTACTCTTATATTGAGAAAGGGGTGTTCCCTATTCAAGTGAAGTTAGGCCAACGCTCGGTCGCCTGGATTGATCAAGAAATAATTGCGTGGTTGGAATCTCGAATTTCAGCAAGAGACGCTGCAAATTCTTCAACTTACTAGAAAGAGATTATGGATAAAACAAGGGGGTAATTAGAGCAGTAAATATAGCTCTAAATTACAGATTTTCAACAGCCAAATAAACTTGGTCGGTAATCCTTTGCGTCAAATTTTTAGAAGAAGGCGGCGCTTAGGAGTAGGTAAAAGTGGGCAAAACTAATACGAGGTTAATTTTATGTCAGGTTAAGAAATTAAGCAATTGTAAATGAAAAAAAATCTACGGGTAGGACGGTTTCTATCCGTAATCGAAGCCCTTTACAAGGTCATAGTGATCTTTGGGGAAATAATTTCTAGAAGGAAAATTTTATGAAAAAGAAGAAATATTTAGTGACCTATTCTGTTATGGGTGGTGGCACTATTGAAGTTAAAGCACATTCAAGAAGTGAAGCAGAGCATCTTTTTTGGGGTACATCTGATAACAAAATATCAAAAGCAACTGATTTTGGTGGTCTTCAAATTGACTATATGGAAATAGAAGATCCTTACCAGGTTTTT
>CAMDOP010000456.1 GCA_945903675.1 Crenothrix polyspora | reverse complement strand
TAACGGTAATACGCCGAGTAATAGAACGGCCGCCAGTAGTTTTATATAATTATGTTGTGTCATAATTATTTTCCTATTTAAATGAATGTAAAATGTCGTTTGAAGCGCCTTGCAACCTGCCCATTTACCTTCCATAAATGACTTTTCTTGGTATGCATTTTTCAAAATAGTATCGTCAATTAAACCTATAGCAATAAATGGGCCATAAAAAATAAGATTATGATTTTAAAGGCTTTTAAATAAAGAAACTGATGAGCTACAAATTTAAACGGCTTAATTTTTTACCAAAAATAGCGACACTGTCATATTTTTGATACAGACTTATTGACGGTTACAGTTATGGCGGTTGTTGGACTGTAATATTTTCAAGACAGGCATAAAAAACAAAACTAAAAAAATGGCATATATCTTCTATATCGCTTATCAATTTGAAACCGGACGGCACTTTTGAAATACTGGATAAAGACGCTCTTAATCAAACCGATGATTAGTATTCTGCTCCAACGACACAGACAATACGGGACTGTGAGGGGCAGGGAGGATTTGGTTTTATTTGGGAACGGGTATATTGCTGAGAACAAAGCTACGTAACGCTGATTTTTTTGCTTCTGTAGTTTTTTGCAGTTTGTTGTTGTGGTGATAGTAAAAAAACAGAGTTTGCCGTTAGATTATCTAACAAAATTCAACATGAACTAATATCAGCGTTAGGGTTAGCAGGCATAAAAAAACCGAAAGTTCCTTAGGATCAATCGGATATCTTGTGTTAATGGCGGAGAAGCAGGGGAAAGCCAGTTTTAATCAACAACACATTGTTATTTAGGTACTTTATTGTTAATAGGCGTAGTGTTTTATAGCATAGTTCTTTGACGCATTTTACTGAACTATTCCTCTAATGGGCAAGCGGTTGAGGCTTTGCATTGAGCTCAAAATAAACCTGAAAACAAAAAGCCTTACATGAAAATTTAGGGCTTTGTTATGCCGAAAGAAAGCTCACCGGCCTGATCACTCACACATTGATTTATGTTTTTTTGATTTAAATCAACAACTGATTTTTATTCTAGATAACAATACAATATCAAAAATAAAAATAAAAATATAGAAGTACTTTTATAATTAGTTGGCTTTGTCCATTGAGCACATGAATAGTGATTCAAAAAAATGTATTTCAAAGAAAAAGTATCTTTCATAGTGCTGTGGGTGAGACAGCTGATATTGATTCAACCATTTCGAGGTTTGTAGATGCTGCTGGTTAAATAATAATACCTGTCTATCCAAGATACTTAATTCTATATGCTGCAATTGTTTTACATTAGGCGCCGGAAGGAACTTGTCAGAGAGTTCTTATTTTAGTGGTATATGTAGATAAGTTAGCGTACTTAAATGTGATGCCACCTAATGAATAAAAACCCATCAATACGTCTGTTTTTTCTGCTTACCAGCTCTATGTTTATCAGTGAGTTTTTGATTATGCTGACTTTCAATCAATGGCTACCTGATGTTTCAGTTAAGGTTGCTGCAGGCGTAGACGCACTATTACTTGTCTTAATTACAACACCTTTACTGCTTTTTTATTTAGTAAAGCCAATGACAAAATTAGTAAACGATAATATAAAGTCTAATGATAATTTAAGGGTTTTAGCGCAAGCATTTGAGGTAAATGAAGGGATTCTTATTACAGATTGTAACTTTAATATTATTCGAGCTAACAATGCTTGCACAACAATTACAGGCTTTAAGACTTCTTATGTTTTGGGAAAATCACTTACTATTTTAGGTGAAGTGTTTACAGAATTATTTGAAAATGAAATTAAAAAAGAATTGAACATGAGAGGTGATTGGTCAGGAATAAGTGCGGCACGAACAATAAGAGGGAGTGAAATTCAACTAGAAATTTCAATTACGGAAGTTAAAAATAAAAATAAAAACGGAACGTTATCAGAATATGTTTGTATTTTGAGTGATGTCACTAGTAAATTAGATAGTGAATATAGAATCAAGCAATTGGCTTACGTAGATCAGATTACAGGATTAGCAAATATAAACCAGCTAATTATAGATATAGAAAAGAGTTTTTTATCGGAAGATTATCTTCAACTTATTATCTTAGCCCCAGACAATTTTTCTGCATTAACAGATTCTTATTCTTATATATTTGGTGAATATTTCCTTAAAAAAATTACTTTACGTTTAAAGCGTGAGCTTTTGGTGGACCACAATTTATATAAGCTTCATGACAATAAATTCGCAATTTTTATAGGTAATAGCGGTAAAAAGTTAATGAGTGCCGAGCAAAGTATAAAGAACATTGATATGATTATTAAATCTATTTTCTCTAAACCATTTTCAATTAATGGATATGAACATTATTCATCTGCAAATGTAGGTGTTGTCTTATCTTTAGCAGATGAATATAGTGCGGAAGATTTAATTACTTATGCCCAAATATCATCAAATCAAGCGGCTCGGTTGGAAGGTAATAGCTTGGTTTATTACGATAAGACTTATAAAGCGAAAGCCCAGAAACAAATAGAACTACAAAACCAATTACATTTAGCTGTGGGTAATCAAGAGCTTGACTTCTATTATCAACCTCAAGTAGATGCAAAAAATAGATTAATTGGTGCTGAAGCGTTGGTAAGATGGAATCATCCAGTATGGGGGATAATGTTGCCAGAGAAATTTATTCCACTGGCAGAAGAAACCTTATTAATTGAAAGTATTGGAAATTATTTGCTTAAATTAGGATTTAAGCGCTTGATTGAATGGGCGAAAAATGATCATACTTGTCATTTGACCCTTTCAGTTAATGTAACTGCAAAACAATTCCATAAACCTAGTTTTCTGCAAAATATAGATGATCTGTTTAAAAAGTATCCCATTAATCCGTCCAAATTAATATTGGAATTAACAGAAAGCATCAGTGTTGAGGACATGGAGTATGTTTCATTAAAAATGAAAACTCTTAAAGAAAAATACAATATTAAAGGCTCTATGTGATTCATAGTGGGTAAGACTATATAATACACCATGAATAGTGAAACTTTATTTAGCATGGCGTTAGGCTTGCACACACCTTGGCAAGTAAAAGACGTGACCTTTTCTACCGATGACAAGCTCCGTAGTGAACTTCATCT
>CAMDOP010000455.1 GCA_945903675.1 Crenothrix polyspora | reverse complement strand
CAAACTTGATTACCCAAGCCTATGGAATTTTGAGTGTCACAGTTCAACACGAAGAAAATAGTCAAAACCAAAGTATTGAAGAAGTCATTATTATCCAACAACTAATTAATGAACTTAAAACAGGCATGTTTACCAATAAAAAAGGAGAGCAAACCCCCGTCACCGATGCCGATATACTGGTAATTGCCCCTTACAACATGCAAGTTAATTTGCTTAAAGAAAAGCTCGGCAGCACTTTTAACATTGGTACCATCGACAAGTTTCAAGGGCAAGAAGCCCCTGTGGTTATTATCTCAATGGCAGTCAGCAGTATTGAAGAATCACCCAGAGGATTGGATTTTGTATTTGATATTAACCGATTGAATGTCGCTGTTTCTCGGGCCCAAGCCTTAGCGATTATTGTTTCGAATGAAGACTTAGAGCAATGCAAGGTTCATAGCTTGGAACAGATGACAAAGGTTGGTTTCTTTTGTCGATTGAAATTATTTAACCAATAAATAAAATATTAGACTTAGGAGTTAAATACACCATGGCAAAGAAAAAAGAATCTACAGAAATACAAAAAAAAACACCAGTCATACCCTTAATTCAAACAGAAGTTCTTGAAGATGGGACAGTAATTAGTAAAAGAGTAAAGCCGCTGACTTATTCATTAATGAGTTGGGTGAAACGGAACATGAACTTACCTGATACTATCAATATAGAAGATAATGAAGATTTCGCTCAATTTCAACTAACCATGCCATCACCAGATGAAGATTTTGAGTATGACTGTTATTTCAACACGGATGAAAAGAATGGTCTAATAATGTTTTACATGTACTATCTTGATGATGAAATACCTGGGGATAAAGAACAGCAGATAAAAGACTTGATATTAAATAGCAATATGCAGTGTTTAACAGGGCAAGTACAAATGGTTTCGAATACAACATCGAAATTAATCCGATATTATTCAGGACTCTGTGTTGAAGGCATTGCTTCTGAAGATCCTGACTATGCTGGAGAATTTCAAATTAGTCCATTGCTTTACCAAAATATGTTTGTCAAAGGGTTTAATTTTATGAATAAATTTGTTGATGAATTAAAAGAAGTTCTCGAAAACTAATAGTAATACTACGTTCTAATCTAAGTCAGCGTAGACCTTAAAGAACTAAAAATTAAATAAATGTCTTTATATAAGGTCCATAGCTTGGAACAGATGACAAAGGTTGGTTTCTTTTGTCGATTGAAATTATTTAACCAATAAATAAAATATTAGACTATGTATGTCATCGTTAAATATTGTAGGTCAAGAAATTAATTTCTCTCAAATATTACTTTCTATAGATGAGATAAAAGATTCAAAAGATTTGTTCGATAAATTAATAGATTTTCTCAATGAAAGTACTAGAGATGTTGGTGTTGGTATTTGCTATGCTGAAATAGAATCTGAGGAAGGGCCTATGACTTCATTGCAATAAATTACCTGATGATATAAATAAAAAGGTTCGCATAAAAAGTAGGCTCTGAAGCGCAAACTATCTTTATGTGTTTTATTAATTTTAAATAATTTTTAAAAGAGTAATCATGGAAAACAGTTCGATTATTACGGTTATTGAGTTGGTAGGCATTAGTGGGTTATTGGAATGCAAAAAATTAACTGCTGTACAACTAAGTGAGTACATCGAAAAAACGGGGAATGAGTTTGAATCATTAATAACTATGCATCAGGATAATGCTGATGTTTCTGTTATGGGTATATTGCCAGAAACATGCTCTGTTATTATAAATGATGACCCATTATACGAAGATTTAGATGAAATCAACTTGCAATGTATGGTGATTTCCTATCCTAGGAAAAATTTATTGAATATTGCAGAAAACGAATTTTGTTACTTTCATTCTGAAATCGAAGAGGGAGTATGGGGCATTCTTGAAATTAATGAGGAGTTTGATGAATCAAAACTCGTTTTTTCAAAACGACAGTATAAATTACCAAATGGTGGTGATGTATCACTTCTTACTGCAGAATATGACGGAAAGCGCTTTGACTATGCAAGTCCCGATCAAAATTCTGTAAGTGACTCTGTATATGACTATTTTACTAAAGAATGTGCATGAATTACTCAAGGCCACTGAGCATATTAATTTGTTTTTTTAAAAAGAATTATTTTTGAAAGGCTATGTATGTCATTGTTGCAAGAGCTTTACTTAAATAATTTACCATAAGGGTTAGAAGTTCTTCCTCACTATGCCCCATGACTTCATTACAATAAATTACCGACGTAATATAGTAAATTGTGTTTTCAACACGAATTTTTCTTAGAAAATAACACGGACCGGATAAAAATCACTTGATGATACAAATATAAAGGATCGCTTTACCTATCGCGATTACAGCCCGATTAGAGTTTGGGGATTAAGTAGAAATGTTGAAACTGATCCCTCGTGAGTTGCGCAACTCTATATAAAGTAAATCCCAATTCCCTCCAATTATTCTCAGCATGATCATATGCGACATAATTTGTCGCTATATGCCCCTATGCTGGTAATCGTTATTAAAGCTAAACGGTTTAGACCAAAAGAATACTAGCTATTAGATATAGTAATTATTAAATTGACATGAGCCTTAACTCCGCTTATAAGCAACTAAACCATACAGTATTTACTGTTATTGTATTAAGGTTATGTATTCAAAATTACCATTAGTAAATGGTATTACCAATATAGAGTTTGATTGATGTTGAATATAGTTTTTTTCTAAAAAGGATAATTGTTTATGAAATTAGCAGATAAAGTACAAGATTGGCTTAATGATAAGGAATGGGGCGATAAAATCGTATTAGATGAAGAAAATCAAACATCTAGCTTGAATTTCACTTATTCAATTAAGGATCAATCTTTTAAGACATGGGTTGAAACAGACGAAGAACGTGATGTTTTTAAGGTTTATTTTTATGCTCCTTTTAATGCATTATCAACAAAGCATACTGAATGTGCCGTTCTATTCAACTATATAAATGCTATTTCAGATTGGGGTTCTATTTCGTTACTTGATACTAAAGGGACTATTAGATGGCGATATGTTATTGATTTTGAAGACACAACTCCATCTGTTTCTGCTATTAACAATGCATTTATGGTGGGAGCAAAT
>CAMDOP010000454.1 GCA_945903675.1 Crenothrix polyspora | reverse complement strand
AACTGGCATTAATTGAATGGCATAAGTTAGACGGTAGCATAAAGTCCCAGTTTAAAAAGAAACTTGCAGAACGTTTAGAGCCGCCTAGGGTAAAGTCATCAGCGCTTTCCGGAATGAAGGATTGCTACAAAATATAACTACGGCAACTGGGGTATAGAATAGATGATGATATTGTATCTGTGACGGTTATTGCTGACGGCAAAAGGAATAAAGAAAAGGTCTATCAAGATGCTGAAAATCGTATTTAAAAGATAGTCTTATCATAGCCCCAGCAATCAGTACAAGCAGATAGTCACTCTCCAATCAACCCAAAGATAATTGACCGGTTTTAAACCGATTGAAACTGCTTTTAATGTTGGAAGTAAGTAAACAATCGAACAGATTACGAATTCGCGTAATTATAAATTCACCTCATAAAAGAATATAATCGACCGTTAAGTGGTTTGTCTTCAACGAACCAGAAAAACCGCACGAACGAACGGTACAGATGCGTATCAGTCGGGACCTAAAGGTGGGTACATCTACTATAATGATGGTCGCAAACACTATGTTAGCCATTCAAAGTGCTGTCGATAATAGAGATAGGTCATAATAAAAAAAAATACCAATCAAATTTTTAGATTGGTATCTGGATAAGTTTAAATATTAACCGAATTAAACCTACTTAGGTGTAGGCTACATTAAGCAGTTATAGCCACCTAACGCACACTTAGATATACCATCAAAAATATAATTACCAAGAATTTCTTACATTAGTAATAGTGGCGGCATCGGTAATCCCAGTAACGATAGCTAGAGTATACTAAATTTAGCCATTGACCAATATTTGTACGATCTAAAGAAATCACCTATAAATCAGCTTGATGGCGCTAAATGTGAGTATTTGACTACATAGATATCCACAGGTTTTGTGGACAGATTGAATATAAATAAAGCCCACCGTAATAGGAAACAGTGGACTTCAGATAGACCTTCACCAAAGGGTCGGTACAACATACATCAATCGTATTTAACTCAAAGGTGAGTTCGCATGAAAAACAAACTCAGGGCTATTATTCACCAGATTTTGAATAAATATAATCCGTAGAAATACCTAGATGATAATTTAATATTTATTTTTTCTGATCATTCGACTGGTAACAAAAGCCAGTGCGCCTATGCCTAACATTGACCATCTTTAGCATTGGTTTTTATTCACTCATGTTTATTAGAACAGCATGTTAGCGATTTCACATGATCAACTTTGGCGCTGTTTTCACGGTGTTAGTGGCCATTCTTACAAGCTGATTTACAGATGTTACCGAAAATGTCTCAATCACACTGTGGCGAATAAGGTCAAGCGAATCTATCAACGGCAAAAGTTAGAGATAGAACAAGCTCAAGCTTGGCAGGTTTTAGGCGAAAGACTTAAATTGTTAGTGGCTATGGATGATTCTAATATTGTTTTGCTGCACAAGCGCAATTAAACTCAAGTACAATTACTTAAAACTCATATCAATCAAGAGGTAAATCACCATGTCCGTCATTGACTATCATAATTTTATTACTATAGAGCAAGGTAAACGTAGCGGTAAACCTTGTATTAGAGGCTTAAGGATTACCGTTGATGATATTCTTGATTGCTTTGCTTCCGGCATGAGCGAGCAAGAGATTTTAGAAGATTATGATTATTTGACACAAGATGACATTAGAGCGTGTTTTGCTTATGCAGCCGATAGAGAGCGCCATAGTCGAGTTATTAGCGGATGAAGTTATTATTTGACGAAACCAATCGCCTAAAATGGTACTAGCTTTAGCAGATTTTTTTCCTAATTCAGCGCATGGAAAATTTAAGCACGGTTTTAATACAGCTCGTAAGGTGATTTTGCGCTAGAAAACCGCCAGCCCAATGCAACGCCGTGACTCCAAAATGGTGGATTGCTAGCGAGGTAGGTAGGTAGGTAGGTAGGTAGAGCAATTAAATGCCAGGAATGTATTAGGCGAAAAAATAACTGCATTAGTTAATGGTTAACATTCGCTAGGTGAAGTAGAAAATTGAATTATGGCGCAGATAGATTTTTTGTATAAACATATTTGTAGTAACATTTATGTATGAAAATAAGATTTGAATGGGACAATGAAAAAGCTGAAAATAATTTCAGGAAGCACGGAGTTAGCTTCGAAATTTCTACTCGTGTATTTGCAGACTTATTTGCAGTGGTTAAACAAGACCGCATCGAGAACGGTGAGTATCGCTGGCAAACCTTAGGTGTTGTAGATGGCTATCTATTGTTGCTGGTGGCCCAAGCCGTTCGAGACGATGTGGACGGTACTGAAGTTATTCGTATTATTTCGGCACGTCGCGCCGAACCGAAAGAGAGGAAACGCTATGAGCAAAATCGTTCGTTATGAAATTGACCTTAACAACTTACCACCTTTAACCGATGAGCAAAGATCCGGTCTCATGTCGTTATCGGAAAAGCCTGATAGCGATATAGATTATAGTGATATTCCGCCACTAGACGATACATTCTGGATGAATGCTGTACGCAACCCATTCTATAAACCAACAAAAACGTCAACTACTGTGCGTGTTGAATCTGATGTTTTAGCCTGGCTAAAGAGCCAAGGTAATGGTTACCAAACTCGTCTTAATGCCATCTTACGAGAAGCCATGTTACGTTCACAGATAGGGCATTAAAAAACCTAATATATATCCCAGCTATGCATAAAACAACGCAGCGTATAACTGGGGTAAAAGTTTAGTTAAACTCGCCGCGCAACGTTGCTAGAAGGCTAAAAGAAAGGTTGAGAGGCTACCGAGACTGTGAAAGTATTATAAAAAAATAGTTTAAATCTCCAATTATACAAGACGAATGTGTGGGCGAATGCAATTCGCCCCTACCGAATCAATGTAAATCCCTTAGAAACTGTAAATATTGCTTATCTAAATTGAAAACTTAATACGAATTTAGAATACTTTCACAATCTCTAGCGCGAATCCACCCTACGCGATTATTCCATACAGATTAAACCGCCGTACGGCCGTTATTAATCTTTTATTCAGATTTCCCGACAAACACCGCAGCACTTGCCGCTAATTCCCTCTATAAAAGCTTTTATTTTTAGTGACTTACATTAGATATGATTTCGCTCAATAA
>CAMDOP010000453.1 GCA_945903675.1 Crenothrix polyspora | reverse complement strand
CCTAGTGTTGTGACCATGAACAAAGGTAGCAAACTATGGATCATCTCGTATGAGATATTCATATGAAGTCTAATATTATGATTTATAACAACTAAAATTAATTTGTTTAAAAAATGGGTACGTCTACGGGTACGCCTAATGTTTTAGTGGTTTAGTTTTAGAATTAAAATTAGACAAGAAAAGCACTGTAATACCTGCCAGATTTCAGACATAAATAAGCCAGTATAAAAACAGCCTATATCTAATAATGTGATATGAAAGCGCTATTGTTTATGGCTCTGGACTTGTCTAACCTCATACACCAATAAATGTGTAAATTAACCTCTTAGAACAATGCTTACAGGTGTAAGTTAATAGCTAACTTAGCTTTACTTTACACAGTGTAATGCAGTCTGAAAGGGTGCAGGTAATGTGTAAATTATTGTATACATTATTTACATAACGACAGGCACAAAAAAGCCCAGAGATTATCTAGGCTTGATTGAAGAGAAAATAGCTAAAGTGATAAATAGTTAAAAGCTCGCACAAACCTAAAACCCTTTTTATAGTGCAATTAAGGATAAAGAATCATATAGTATCTATAAAGATACAATTTGAGAATGGAAGAAACATCCTCTCACCAACACGCATGAAGCATTAATTTTGAAAAAGGAATCAACCATGAGTCGACCATCCGTCCGCCAATTTACCTTAGTATTTCTGCTAGTCCTAGCCTCCGCGTCCCCGCTGACCATGGCTAAAATAATTAATTCCCCCGCGGCGCCGGTCTACGTCTCTTGGCTATTTGTCGAAGACGCTGCTGGTGGCACCATCACAGGGCCAGATGATCAACATCTCAAGCTTAAACTCAACAAGGTGCGTAAATACATCACCGAATTTACAGATCGCCCCAACAGACAGGCCTATGCGATGCCGAATGCTGATTTCTTCACAGCTTGGCCGCAAATGTTCGCGGGTGATCCACCGAATGCCGTACTGAGCTATAGTTTACCGAGTCAGTCTCAGCCGCTCAATATCGTCCTGACCTTGACTAACCCGCAATACGATGCAATAAAACGCACAGTCTCATACGATGCGGTGCGGATATTACAAGCCACGGACATACCCCTCGACATGAATCAGGACTTGGCACCATTTCAGAGACATAAAACTCCATATAAGTTTGGTAAATCTGCTTTATTCATCGACAGTATTGTATGGTGAAGATTTTACCAGAGAGGGTTATTGCTGATTCGAAAAAACCATAAAATTACAAGCATAGAAAATCGTAGGGACCAATATCTCTAATGCTAGCTCCCATGACCCACAACAACCTTTGGCTGTTAATGTGGAAAGCGGTGGGAGTTAGTTATATGTAAGTGCTGTAAGACAAATAGCCATATCCGGTTAAAGCCACCTGTGTTACTGACCTTGTTGCGTAGACCGCTGTGCAGCCAAATGAACCATAGCTGGACGTACTGTCGGAGTCGATTTATATCCACTCCTTGCTCATAAAGCCGACAAGAACGGATCACTTGATACTCCAATTAACGCTATCTGAACAGCCACGTTTTTTCGGGAACCATCCTCACATCGTAATACAAAGCAGGTAAAGTGATTAAAGCTATCTTAATATCAGCTAATGCATGCTTCAGTTCAAGATCAAGTTCCCCATGAAAGTGTTACCTAGTCGCCAATATTCAAATCTAATTTTCCCCTAAATACCCATACTTATAAAGTATATACATATAATTATTTAAATATAACTCACAGTGATTTAAATATGATTCATAGTTATTTAATATGTTGTATAGTGAGCTTTTAATTAACCATATATTTTATAGTGAATAAACCGATGAAATTGAAAACGCTGCTTGCTCTACTATTACTTGGGTTGGGTTTGATAGCTTCACAATATTCTAGTGGTGAAACCAATTCGAAGCATGATATCTATGACGATGCTAAAGCTTATGGCAGAATTTATACAAACAATATTTTTCGTGGGAAAACAATTAAAAATACTTTTAATTTTAATACGAAAAAAACTACAGAATACGGGCCAGCTTATGCAAATATAGCTATTCCAGGTGGTTTAGTAAATTGCAATACACCAATAGGCCGTAAATTTTCTTACGCACTTTGCTTTTATTCGGGACCTGCCTATAAGACGGGAGTAAATCCAAGGAACCCCATGCTTCCATGTACATTGCAAGACAATGGGGTGATTGCTGATTGTGACTGCCAACTCATTTCTTCAAATGGCGTTGATCAAGGCATACCCTATGGTGTTGGTATAGATGTAATATCCAATTTAGCTATATATGAAATGAATACTGAAGCTTGTGGAATAAATGGAGATAAATGTAATAACGATGGAGTTCCACCACCCGTTTGTGACGCAATCAATACAAATTTATTAATACCTGGTGCTGATTTTATTTCAGCTTACTCTACAGCATTACAAGAAAACTATTATACAGACGGCGTATCAGGCACTACAAACTGTGAGACCGGGCTTTATGCAGGATGCATGACATCGCCTTGCTATAAAACTGGAAGAAAAGATTCGAATGGACAAGAAATTGTTAGTTGTAAATGTCCAGTATATCGTGGTCCTTTTCAAATAGGACAAGCTAATCAAAATTGTGATGCAAATAAATCAACGCCTACAAGTACACATAAAAAAATCTTATCACGCACTAAAAACTATGTTTGGTCAGGAAAATATCCGCCCCCCCAATAAAAGCAACGGCTATTGTTTGCCGAGATTGTGGATATGTTTTACGCCTGATTAGGCGATAAATACTCACAACGATGAAGTTCAGTAGAAGAATAAAAGTATTATTGATGCATAAGTCTGTTCTCGACTGGGCTTTTTTGTCTCTGTCGGAGCCGATTTTCATCCACTCATTATTTACATTAGCAGAGCCGTTCTTTTCTTGTGTTGCTTTTCTTTTATTCAGCGCTATATTTACACTGCAGATTGCACGGCTCGGACTAGATAAATTATGAATACACTGGTTGCAAAAATAGTGAGTTTGTTAAAGAGTGATCGATATCCAGAAAATCCAATCAACCCTATTGTCCGGCGTCAACTATCTTGTCCGGCTGACGACACTTACCTTGGCCGGTTTTGATTGAAAAATGGGTTACTTTTTTAAGCTCT
>CAMDOP010000452.1 GCA_945903675.1 Crenothrix polyspora | reverse complement strand
TCAGGTTCTTCAATTTTCTCCACTTCCGGCTCAGGAATTTTATCAACCTTAGGCGGTGGTGGTGGGGGTGGTGGTTTAAACAACTCGATAGGCATTATTTTTTTTTCGTGCTTTACGGGAGGTTGACTAACAAAACTACCAATAATTTTAAAAACATAAATAATAGCCACTAAGAGGATGACTCCCCCTATGATTTTTGGCAGGTAACCTTTTATTTTTTGTTTATCGATCATGACTCAGAACTGACCTACTTAACTAGATTTTGAGTGACTAAACCGACTTGAGTAATTTCAAGCTTTCCCAGTAAAGCAAGAATATCGATAACATTTTGATATTGAACCGTTGCATCTCCTTTCACTACAACTGGCAAAGCAGGGTTAACGGCTTTATATTGCAATAATGTAGTCTCCAACTGCTCCATAGTGACTGGAAAAGTATCAAGAAAAATAGTACCATCAGCAGTTACGGTAATCGCTTTAGTTTGAGGTTTTGCCAGACTGGGTGAATTACTGGCTTTGGGCAAATTAACAGGAACACCTTGAACCGATGCCGTAGTCATCAAGATAAAAACAATCAATAATACATAAGCCAAATCAAGCATTGGCGTCACGTTTATTTCGTCATAGGCTGCATTTTCATCTTGTAATTTCATATAGTTATAGTTTTCATTCAGCGTATTTGTATAAGTGCTTTAGTTATCACTTCAGCTATAGAAATGATCAAGTATGTTGCTCACTTAATGTTGCAATAAATTCATCAACAAATATGTGCATATCAGCTGTAATTTCTTTGATATTACCCCCTAAATAGTTGTATCCAAACAAACAAGGAATCGCTACAACAAGACCGGCCACTGTTGCAGTTAATGCGCCTGCAATACCTGGAGCAATAGCGTTAACGTTGACTTCTCCACTAACAGCAATCGCAGCAAAAGTAATCATTACCCCAATAACTGTTCCTAATAATCCCAAGAATGGGCCACCACTAATTGCGATAGTGAGTAATACCATTTGTGCATTAAGTTTTTGCAATTCCCTCGTTAACTTTGCTTCCATAATTGCTCTAACGGCATTCATTGACTGGGCAGATAAAACCTGTTCACTACCTGGAGCAGCATTATTTTTGTATAAACGACGATTCATCTCTTCAACACCAACATGGTAAATTCGATAAATAGTTGAACCTGAAAATGCTCCGTGTTTCTGAGTAAACGATAACAATAAAGGGGACTCATCACTTTCAATATCTTCACTATTCAGGCTACCTAGGTCATGAAATGCTAATTGACTAAAAGCTTTTTCAAATTTTTTGTTTTCACTCTGTATACGACTCAGCAAGATAGCTTTGAGTATCATCACAACCCAACTAACAACAAACATTACAGCCAGAATACCGATAATAACCCAGCCATCTGTTGTTACATTTTTTAACGAACCCATAATCAAAGATTCGCCACCCTCTTCACTATCTGGCGTACTATCTTCACCATAAGTTAACAATGCATCTGATTGACCTTGCATTTTGGCATCAAACTTAATCGCATTAGCATCACGAGCCACTTTATAAATCGATAATTGATCAAGCAAACCAGTAAAGCCTCTTTGCCCAAATTCATCTCCACCAATAGATATATTGCTTGTTAAATCTCGAGTGACTATACCCAGCGAACCAGCGCTTTGACCATCAACATACAAAACAATTGAACTAGAATTCGTTACCACCGCCAAATGATGCCATGAACCCAAGGTTAGAGGTGTCGGCGCTTTTAATTCTTGTTTTGAACCTTCCTCAACTTCAACAGCAACTAAATCACTGATAATCGATAAGGTCACATGACCACCCACACCTAATCTTTCAAATATGACACTATTGCTTTGGGATTGATCTATTTTTACCCAAGCCTCAATAGTCCAACCCAAACCAGGTGACATTTGTAAAGAAGGCGTTGCGGGGATACGTATAAACTGACTACCATTAAAAAGTGCTGCTTCTCCAATCAGTCCGCCTTCAGCTATCGTTGAAGTGACTTCACCTGGATTATTTCCATTTGCAGTTAAATCCTTTATTCCCGGCTGACCAAATTCGTAGGCTAACACGACGTTAGCATCAAACGAGCCACCTTTGTCCTGTGCATCTACAGCCTCCGGATTGCCATAATAAATCCAAATAGACGGATCAGCTGCAGCAGCTAAATCAACTGGTAGCTTTACCCAAATAAAAGCCATTTCATTGATGCTATCAAGCTTTTCTATGTAAAACTTTAATGGTGTCTCTTCATCGGCAGCCAATATGCGAATATCTTTACCTTTATCAGCAAGATCAGCAAAAAAAGTAAAATTACCGGTATGTAATCTGATTAATGCAAAAGAGTCGGCAGGTGCTGTCAAACCATCCTGCTTTAATTTAGTTGCATCTAAGGTTATTTTTTTCTTATAACCCCAATCCTCATTCCACCAAGCAGATGCCAATGATGGAACAAGCATAAGTATCACCAATAAAAAACCAATCCGTTTCATTATCTCTCTCAATTACAAATTTTCTTTATTGTGACAACCAAACATTACAAGATTATTACTTTTTATATTAAATAAAAAATCACCCTTAGTAGTAAAAAAAAATCCGATTTTACTGAAAGTAAAACCGGATTATGAGTGGACTAGCAATTGTTAAACTTTAAAAAATGAGAATTTTCAAACCCTCATTTCTACTCTTTTATAGTTGCTGTAAATGAATACCAATTATGTTTCTTGCAAGAACTTTTGGATTATTCGACGCTCAAAAAATTACCCTTCTTCTTCACCCATTGCTATTACCTCAACACGTAACATACCCATAGGCGCATTATTAGTCTCTGCACCTTCTTTATCATTTACTCCAGTTGCTGTTTCCGAAACCTGAGTAACATTAGAAGTCATATTACTAGCACCTGTTAAACCTGCCGCCACACTGCCACTTGATTGCGCCGGTACGCCTGTACTGACACCGCTAACGGAGATATTATTAGCACCTAATACTGCAGTTGCCGAAATAGTCACATTTTTTCCACCTATACCTGCCTCACCCGCATCGACAACCCCTTTAGGTGCAAACAAAAATACACTTCCGGGGTCACCAGTACCTGCAGCTGTACGAATACCACTGCCAGAGGTAA
>CAMDOP010000451.1 GCA_945903675.1 Crenothrix polyspora | reverse complement strand
ACCATGCCATGCGGAAACTTATGGGACGATTAATACTTAATTGGTATCTGTGTTGCTGAATCTCTATTTGATTGCTTGCTTTTAATCAAGCTTCGGTTATATCATGAATTGGAGAATAGTTTTACTGCAACAAAATTGATTGGATTGATTTCTTAGTTAGTGAATCCAAGCGAATCCTAAGCTGCAAATATTGATTGTTGGGCTAATTTTGTTCTTTTGACCTGTTTACTAGAAGAGGGTTTCACGTCCATTCAATAGATGCATCTATATGTTTTACACTTAATTTGGATATTTAAATATGCATACGATATTACTTGTAGATGACGATCCCAATGTGCTTGCAACATTAGCGAGGGGCTTCTATAAAGGTTATAAAGTGCTATTAGCAAATTGCGGTGTTGCGGCAATTGACTTGTTAAATGAACACTTGGTTGATTTGATTATCTGTGATCAACGCATGCCTGAAATTACAGGTGATCAAGTATTGTGTCATGCTTTGCAAGTTCAACCTGAAGCTATTCGTATTTTACTTACGGGCTATACCGATATTGATTCATTGCAAATCAGCATAAACGATGCGCATATTTATAAATATATAACCAAACCCTGGGATCCCAGTGAGCTTGATTTTGTCGTTGTTCGTGCTTTAGAGTTGATAACTGTAAAGCACGATATCTTATGACTGGGATAGCTACTTTAGTCATTAGTATGAAATTTGTATATTGTGTTGTTGTTTGCTGAGCCATATACAGTTGTATATGGTCAAGTAAAACAGGACACTTTATTAAGCAGATTGTTTATAAAATTCCCGCTCATATTGAATCGGGGATTGATAGCTTAGTTTTGAGTGTATGCGCTTACCATTATAAAAAGCCAAGTAATCTTTTGCCGACTCTTTAGTTCTTAATTTTTCGTAATTAAGTTGCTCATACTTTAAACTACGAAAGAATCGCTCAGTTGGAGCGTTATCCCAACAGCCCCCTTACGACTCATGCTTTGTTGCATCTTCATGATACTTAAGTGTGTTCGGTATTCTTTCGACCCAAACCAGCCATGCGAATATGAATTTAGGCTTCTCTGAACCGGACAGTCATGAAGAGTTGCAGTTCGGAAATAATACGCCTTATCAATAAGTGTCGGAGCTTTCTTTGGAGTCAGTGACTGATAGTCCTTGTATCTCCAATTCATCACTGATTTGAGTACCCACACAAAAACCGCAACTTCTCAAGGCCCCTTCTCATAGGGACGTTTTTTATGGCTGACGGGCTTATGTGGAAAGAGATTATTCCTGTTTGGAATTCCTATTGTCAACTAGGACTCACAAAACTAAGCAAGTATTTTCCAATAGGTAAATGGAACTGAAAAAGAGAGAAAAAAATACTATAACTTAGCCGCGTTTTAACTCTTGTTCATTAATGATTTTAAATAATTTAGAACTTTCTTTTTGTAATTGTTCAGCCGAGCTGATCATCGGTTTGATTAAGAGCATCTTTATCCAGTATTTCAAAAGTGACGTCCGATTTCAAATTGATAAGCGATATAGAAGATATATTGCCGTTTTTTAGTTTTGTTTTTATTTCTGTCTTGAAAATATTACAGCCCACCACCCGCAATAACTATAACCGTCAATAAGTATGTATCAAAAATATCACAGTGACGCTATTTTTGGTAACAAATTAATCGGGTTTAATTCGCATTTCATCAGTGTCTTTATTTAATATTCATTAAAATCATAATCTTATTTTTTATAGCCCATTTCTTGCTTAGATTTAATTGACGATACTATTTTGAAATATGCAAGAGAAGAAAAATTATTTATGGAAAGTAAATAAACAGGTTGCGAGGCGCGTCAAGGAAGTTTTACATTCTTTAAACAATTCCAATTCCGATTAAATTGTCGATCAAATAGTAAAACTTAGACTTATTAAACTTTAGTGGAGATTTTTGTGATGGATAACAAAAAAATTATCAGGGCTACCGGCTCAAAGAAGCACGAAGCCGATGTTGCTCGTTATATGCATGAAGTGAGAGCAATGCAGGCAGCAGGCATCACCCGCCGCGATTTGTTTAAAATGGGCTTGACCACTGGCGTCGGTGGTTTGATTGCAATGGGTGGTGCCAGTTTTATGCCTAATTTGGCGCGTGCCGACGGTAGCGCTCTTATGGTCAGTCCAGCTAACACGCCATGGATGGATCCATTGCCGATACCCAAGACCTGTGTGCCTACAGACACAACGATGGGGGGTGATCAAGGGCAGCCAAAGAAGGATCCTAGCGCGGCAACTTTTACCAAAGAGAATGCCACAAACAATGGCCAGAGTTATGCCGGCTTTACAGATGCCCGACCGCGAGCAGTTCTACCGCCACATTAGGTGCTGCTAGTCTAGTTGCTTTACCGGTCGGCGCTATCGACCTTGCCTTATTGAGTCCCGCAGAAACAACTGCCGTTAGTCGTCGCAGGAATAGGTTTCCTAATGTGCCGCTGTTAACGCATGAAGGTAAATTGGTTAATTTTTACGATGATTTGATCAAAGATAAAACGGTATTAATTAACTTTATGTATGTGCGTTGCGGTGAAATTTGTCCGGGTATGACGGCTAATTTAATGCGGGTGCAGGCGGAGTTTGGTGATCGTATGGGCAAAGAAGTATTTATGTATTCGGTGTCTTTGGATCAGGATACACCGGACATGTTAAAAGTCTATGCCGAGTTGTTTAAAACCAAGCCGGGTTGGACTTTTTTAACCGGTAAAAAAGACGATATCGAGTTAATCAGGACTAAATTGGGGGTTAAGTCGGCTAATCCAGAGTTGGATAAAGATAAAACCCAGCATACCGGCATGGTTAAGTTTGGCGTTGAATCGTTAGAGCGCTGGGGTATGGCGCCTGCCATGGCTAACCCTAAGAACATTGCCAGATTGGTGCGGCGATTAGAGCCAAAAAGTAAGGTTTCTGTATAGCGGATGCTAGCTTTTGTCGATGACAACGATAGATCGATTAGTAGGCGCATTGATGACATTGGGCGCCAGTCCAGTATGGTCTGCCCCCAAGGGCTCACCGTGGGGCAAAGACTATTTTCCCAATATTGAACTGATTAATCAGGACGGTAAAAAAGTTCGTTTTTATGACGATCTGATCAAGGATAAAATTGT
>CAMDOP010000450.1 GCA_945903675.1 Crenothrix polyspora | reverse complement strand
ACGCTGGCTAGACCTATTCAAGCACTTATAGGGCTATCTAACGCTGGCTAGACCTATTCAAGCACTTATAGGGCTATCTAACGCTGGCTAGACCTATTCAAGCACTTATAGGGCTATCTAACGCTGGCTAGACCTATTCAAGCACTTATAGGGCTATCCAACTCGTAAGATGTATGAATGTAAGGTGGATTAGCGCTGGAGACTGTGAAAGTATTATAAAAAAACAGTTTAAATCGACAAATATACAATACGAATGTGTGGGCTAATGCAATTTGCCCCTACCGAATCAATGTAAATCCCTTAGAAACTGTGAATATTGCTCATCTAAATTGAAAACTTAGTACGAATTTATAATACTTTCACAGTCTCTATCGCTAACCCAATATTTTTTATGGATTAAACCGATTGATCCCGCAAAGCCTTGGTCACCGCACGAATGTCTGCCATCACCCAAGTCGGTTGATAGTCTGAATCTTGCAAATCGGCTTCAGAAGATATCCCCGTCAACACCATAATGCTGCGTATGCCGGTACGCACTGCGCCTAATATATCAGTCTCTAAGCGATCACCGAGCGCCACTGTTTCATCAGGACTGATGCCTAATAAGGTTAAAGCCTGTTGATAAATGATAGGTTCTGGTTTTCCGATAATAGTCGGTGATACGCCGGTAGCGACTTCAAGTGCTGCAAGAATAGCTCCATTACCGTGGGTGACACCATGTTCTGTAGGTAAAGTGGTATCGGCATTAGTGCCTATAAAGCTTGCACCGGCACGAATGTTGAGACTAGCGGTGGCTAATTTAGCCCAGGTTAAAGTTTCATCTTTACCGCAGACCACAATATCAGCGCCTTTTTGCTCGGGCTTATCACTGTTATCAACTTCATAAAGTCCGGTCAGAGTAAAGCCCAGCTCCACTAAAGGTTGGGTTGCGCCATCTTCACCCACTACAAATACTCTTGTTTCTTTAGGATTGACTCGCTCACTCAAATAAAGCGCAGTCGCCATACCTGAAGTTAAGATTTGTTTTTGGCTCACGGTAACACCCATGTTTGCCAGTTTAGTCACATATTGTTCTGGCGTTAAACTGGCGTTATTAGTCGCTAGAATATAACGAATATCCAAGTCATTAAGGGTTTGAAAGAATTCTACTAAACCCGGCATCGCTTGTGTACCATGCCATAACACACCATCCATATCGATAATCAGTGCGCGTATATTTTTAAAAGATTCCATGATGGTGAGTTCTCGCTAAGTTTTATAAGGTTCATTTGATCTAGTCGGCGCTTCTTCTATTAGCAGAATCGCCTTAAGTGGTCGATATTGTAGTAAGTCGCAAGTCAAATGTCTTTTAACATTTCCTAGCTTTCAGTAAATTTAATAACATGTTTGTAAACAGACTCGCACGAATCAGTTAGTACATATAGAATAGCCAGCTTTACTACCTTCTATCTGAGTGTGTCTGCATGAAATTAAGTGCTTTTTTTATGAGTCTTTGTCTATTCGTTTCAAGCAACAGTTTTGCCGTAGAAAAAACCCTAATACGCATAGGCGTTCAAGCAGCAGGCACTTTGGAATGGGAGTTAGCCGCCCTACAAAATGACCCACAACTAAAAGCGTCTGATTTCCAAATAGAACTCCTGCCTGTCGCTAATGGCGAAGCGGGAAAAATTGCCCTGCAATCGGGGGCAGTCGATATGATCGTTTCTGATTGGATATGGGTTTCTAGCTTACGCGCCACGGGCGCTGACTTTACTTTCTATCCTTATTCAACTACTTCAGGCGCTTTAATCGTTGCAGAAAACAGCCCTATCCGAAGCATTAAAGACCTTAAAGGTAAACGTTTGGGTATAGCAGGCGGTGAACTTGATAAAAACTGGATATTGTTGCAGGCTTTAGCACAGAAAGAATCACTAGACTTGAATGCCTCGGTAGAAAAAACCTTTGGCGCTCCACCTTTAATCAATGAACAACTCAAACAAGAACGTGTAGACGCTGTGCTGACTTTCTGGCATTTTGCAGCTCGACTGGAAGCGCAAGGTTATCGACAAATCATTGAAGGCAAAGGTATTTTAAAGGGGCTGGGTATTACTGAAGAGGTACCGAGTATCGGCTACGTCTTTAAACAAAGTTGGGGCGTTGCGCATCAAGCAGCACTTAATGGTTTTTTAAATGCGACAAAACTTGCCAAAAATCGTTTATGTACATCTGATAACGAATGGCAAAAAATCATACCTCTTACAAAGACAGAAGATCTACCCACCCAAACAATATTGCGTCAACGTTATTGTGAAGGCGAAGTTGAGCAATGGGGCGACAACGAACAGCAAGCTGCTGCTCGAATTTATAGCTTACTTCGCACCTTAACTAATAATCGTTTAACGGGAGCTTCTGAAACATTACAAGCAGGTACGTTCTGGGCTCAGCCCTAACCCAGATATATTTTGAAATTCACTAAACAGCTTTTACCGCTCTTATCCCTGCTGGCTCTTTTAGCTATTTGGCAAGGCAGCGCGCTTTATATAAATAACCATACCTTACCAACACCCGCCGCGGTGGCTTTGGTATTTTGGCAAGCGTGTGTTACAGGGCAACTGCCGTTTCATTTAGGCGTGACCTTACTCCGATTGCTAGTTAGTTTTTCTATCGCCATGTTATTAGGCAGCGCTATCGGTATCGTCCTAGGTCGTCATAAAAAACTGGATGCTTTCTTTGATAACTGGCTGGTGATATTTTTAAATGTACCGGCTCTGGTTACTATTATTTTATGCTATGTCTGGTTTGGCTTAATTGAGTCGGCGGCGATCTTAGCCGTCGTCATTAATAAGTTACCCAGTGTTATCGTTACCATTCGTGAAGGCGCACGCTCGCTAGATCAAGATCTATTAGACATGGCACGCTGCTTTCGTTTTAGTCAGCGTAAAACCTTAGTTCATGTTATCTGGCCACAATTGCATCCGTTTGTCATGGCAGCCACGCGTTCCGGTTTGGCACTTATCTGGAAAATCATTCTGGTAGTAGAATTATTAGGTCGCAGTAATGGTATGGGTTATCAACTGCATTTATTTTTTCAGATGTTTGATGTTGCCAGCATATTGGCTTATACCATCGCCTTTGTCTGCGTCATTCAACTCATAGAGTTCACCATTTTAAAGC
>CAMDOP010000449.1 GCA_945903675.1 Crenothrix polyspora | reverse complement strand
ATTTTCCCGGCCTGTCCAATGCCTGGACCATGCCGATCAAAACTCGCATAGACATGCTGTCTACCGGCATTAAAACGCCGGTAGGCATCAAGGTTGCGGGTCCCGACCTGAATGTTTTACAGTCTCTGGCGCTGCAAATCGAACAGGCGATGAAGACCTTGCCAGAAACGCTGTCGGCCTACGGCGATCGAGCCGTAGGCGGTTATTTTCTGGATTTTGATATTAACCGGGAAGCGGCGGCACGTTACGGACTAACCACCGGCGATGTGCAGGATGTCATTCAAAGCGCTATCGGCGGCATGAACATCACCGAAACCGTTGAAGGACTGGAGCGTTATCCGGTCAATCTGCGTTATCCGCGTGATCTGCGCGATAACCTGGAGGCATTGCGGCGTGTATTAATCCCCACGCCCACCGGCAGTCAGATACCGTTGACGCTGGTAGCCAATATTAAATTTACCCGTGGCACAGATGTGATTAAAACTGAAGATGCAAGACCCAATGCCTGGATTTATGTAGATATCAAGACCTCCGATATAGGCGGGTTTGTCACGTTGGCAAAAAAAACACTGGCGGAACGTGTCACGATACCTCCCGGTTATACCGTCTCTTGGTCAGGACAGTTTGAATATATGGAGCGGGCCGCAGAACGATTAACCTTGGTTGTGCCACTCACACTACTGCTAATTTTTATCCTGTTGTATTGCTCTTTTCGTAATCTCACCGAACCAACCATCGTGATGCTAACCATTCCCTTCAGTTTGATTGGCGGTATCTGGTTGGTGTACTGGTTGGGGTTCAATTTATCGATTGGCGTCTATGTCGGCTTTATCGCCCTGGCTGGCACGGCAGCGGAAACCGGCGTCATGGTGCTAAGTTTTATCGATATTGAACTTGATAAACTGCGGGAGCAAAAACAGGCTCCGTTGACCGGCGACGAAATCAGGGCAGCTACCGAAGCCGCTACCGCTATGCGGGTGCGTCCGGTAGCGATCACCTCGCTTGCCAACATCGTGGGCTTAATCCCGATCATGTGGGCCACCGGCACTGGCGCCGATGTCACCCAACGCATTGCCGCCCCTGCAATGGGCGGCATGCTGACTGTGCTGATATTAAGCCTTTTGGTGTTTCCGGTCATCTACAGTCTGGTCTTGCAGTTCCAGGAAAGGTGCAAGCACGAAGCTGTTGATGTCGTTCATTAATACATTACAGAAGGTCGAAAATATGAATACATTATTTAGAGGTCGAAAACGTGTTGTTATATTTATTGCACTTTTATTGTTCACTGTTTCTGCGTGTACATCAGATTGATGTTTATGAAAAAGCTGCCGAGGAAAACTTGAGTATGGCAAATATGCATCGCCAGATGTAATGCTTCACTGCGCCAGCATATCCTAAGGGTTGTCCTCCTTGGCTATGCTGGCGCGGCCTTTTGCGTTGTTACAGTCGTTGAGTTAACTTGGTGGAATAAAGGGGTCGTATTACTTTTTCGCAATATGTTGAGGGACATTTGGCAAGTTGAAGCGAGGAAGAAACGGCATAATGATAGTGTACGTGTACGCAATAAGATTTTTTGCGTGATAATGTAACTCACCTCTTTTATTTCTTAGTTATAATTATTGCCGCAGGCCTTGTTATTGGTGATGGCGTTAACCAATACGATAAGGTGTGCTGACTTTTAGGATGCTGCCGACGTAAGGAGGCGCATCTATCGAATGATCCAGCCAAATAACCCAAGGTCGCCCGATCGACCATACCCCTGAAATAACTGGGTTAAATTAACTGAAATAGCTGTAAATTTACTCTGACCTTAATAGCAATTTGATGGTTTTACTTACTTTGCCAATGACCGGTATCGGGAAGCCTAAATCCATATCCGAATGTCAGGTTTGGGTCGTTACCAGACAGCGAAAACTATTGTCGCCCTTGGTATTTCTAAAAGGTTACAAATTTCTGATGAAGTAATATATTTTGATAAAAATAATTCTAAAGGTGTTATTTTATTTCCTTGTTTAAATTGATCTTGTAGCACTGTAAGTCGGATATGCGATTTATGCCTGACATCAAGTCGCGCAAAATCAGAACGTCCCCTGCAAGGCGCATTATAGCGCGTAAGATAAAGTTAATTTGTAGGTGTAAATTCTGGATATTAGATTACTCAAATAATTCTGCGTGCGTTCCTGTTCTAACGAATATAACCCGTTCATCTTTGCTACTGTCGTCAATCTTGTAGATTAAAAGGAAGTCGCCTCCTATATGACATTCTCGATGATTTGTCCATTTTCCAGTTAATGAATGATCGAGCCATTCTGCTGGTAAAGGCGCAACATTATCAATAAGCAACAGCATAGCCTCTTTTAAGCTATTCAGATCGTAACGACCACTATGAGCAAAGCGTTGCCAGTCCTTATGAAATTCCTTCGTTCGGGTAAATTCGCGCGGGGGATTAGTGCGCTTACTTTGTGCTGTCTTTTTCAAGGTCATCAAACAAGTCTTGAATAGTTGTAAATATTGGCAATTTACCGGAATCGGCTTCTTCCATTGCTGAACAGGTCACTGGATTGGGTGCTTTAACCTCAAAAGGTAAGCCATTGTGAGTGACCACTTGATACAAGAATAAGCGGACAGCATCAGATATATTTAGACCGCAAGCAGCTAATATCCGTGTGGCGTTTTCTTTTAAATCAGGATCAATACGAGAGCGTATCTCGGCAATCTTAAGAGGGTGAGAGATAGGCATAACAATACTCCGTCAACGTGGCTACATTCTAAACTATAGGATAGGTGATATTTTATAGTAAAGCAATGAGGTGATGGTCAGCATAGTGTCGTTACCAGACAGCGAATAGCCTAGAGTAACAACCGGACTCGGGCTTTCATGGATCAGATACCCACCAAAGCTTTAGCACCACAATAGCTACGACACCTTTTTAATCGCATTAGCCAAAGATGGGCAAGCAACTAGACACTTGCCAACCCATGGATGCAGTTTTCATAGCTGGGTTTTGGTTTTAATAGCTCAAGTTTTAGCCCATTCCACTAGCTATTTTTCTACCTCCTTCTCTTTAGGCATCTTTTGGTTAATCAGAAAATACACCACAGGTATCACCACCAGCGAGAATAACGTCGAGGCAATAATGCCAAAGATAAAGCTCCA
>CAMDOP010000448.1 GCA_945903675.1 Crenothrix polyspora | reverse complement strand
TTTGACTTCGATAAAAACTAGGGGCAAGCCATTAATTAGCAGGGTGATGTCAGGTCTAAATTCTTCTTCGCCATTTTTATAGGTTAATTCGGTAACGACATGAAAGCGGTTGTTTTTGAAATGGCTAAAATCAATGAGTTTAATGCCGGACTGGTCTAAGAGCTTGTCATAGAAGGCTTTGCCTAAATCTTCGTTGTCTAAAGTCAGCTTGATGTCTTCATATCGACGACTGATATCACTTTGATCAGCATCAGGATTAATGGCAGCGATAGCTTCTTTGAAGATATTGGGGAAAATATTAGTATCTTCATCCCACAAAGCGTTTTTTAGTGATAAATATTCATAACCTAAACTGACTAAATGTAATAAACAGGGGATTTTTACACGCGAGTCTTCGTTAAATTTCATTTTTTAGCGTCAAACTACCAAGTAAGTTAAGGGAATGTTCTATTTTTATCATATACCATACTACTTATACTTGATTGGGTGTGATTATATCTTTGATTATGCTTAAATTTTTTTTAAAACCTAGCAAATTTTTGCTAGGTTGATTAAAAAATTTTCAAGCTTAGGAAATTTTTTCTGGACTGAATAAAAATACTTTAAGCCTAGGAAATGTTTTCTGAACTGATAAAAAGATTTTTAAGCCTAGAAAATCTTTTCTACGCCGATTAAAAACATTTCAAGCTTATAAAATTTTTGCTGCGCTGAATAAAAATTTTTTAAGTCTAGGAAATTTTTTCTGAACTTAAAAAAAATATTTTAAGCCTAGAAAACTTTTGCTGAGTTAAATAAAAATATTTTAAGTCTGGGAAATTTTTTCTGAACTTAAAAAAAATATTTTAAGCCTAGAAAACTTTTGCTGAGTTGAATAAAAATATTTTAAGTCTAGGAAGTTTTTTCTGGGCTGAATAAAATTTTTTTAAACCCAGAAAACTTTTACTGAGCCGATTAAAAATTTATTAAGTGTAGAAGATTTTTGCTGAGTTGAATAAAAACTTTTCAAGCCTAGAAAAGTTTTTCTAGGCTGAGAAACAATTTGCAACCAAGGAACATAGGCTAACCAGCCTATTGTTAAGCCAAAATCACAAAATGTTGAGCTATTACAGCTATTTAAACAACTCATCTAAGGTTAATTCATAACTTGAGGTAAAGGTATCCAAAAAATACTGAACTTCTGGTAAATCAATGGCTTTTAATTTTGCCTCTATATCTTTTTCGGCAATTGAGAACTCTTGATTCCCCGCCGCCACTTCCATTTTGCATTTTAAATAAGCTGAAATAGTATCGGCCGCTTTAATGATGACTTTGTGTTCTTTAGGAAATTCTTCTTCAAGCATAAAAGGCCTGTATTGCTCTTTTAACTTTTCAGGTAAAAGATTCAATAGCTCATGTTCTGCTTTCTTTTCAATTAATTTATAAGCTTTAGTAATTTCGGGTGAATGATATTTGATAGGCGATGGCATGTCACCCGTTAGAACCTCACTACAATCGTGATATAAAGCGGCAACTACAATGGCATTAACATCGAGCGTGCCCTCAAAATAACAATTTCTTATTAAAGCCAAGGCATGGGCAATCACCGAGACTTCCCAACTGTGCTCCATGACATTTTCAGCCACGGCATTACGTTTTAATCCCCAACGTTGTAACCAACGGATTTTACTGATGTAGGCAAAAAAATGGCTTTTCATTATGATATCTCTTTGAGGCTAATAGTGAGCATTAGAAGTCTAATGAGGCACTGTACGATGGGGAGTCGATGATCACTGGGCCTTAAATGCCTGTGATCAAAAAGTCGATAGCTGCAATAATTTCGGGTCTGTTAGGAGTGAGTGTTCCTTGATAATTACTTAAAAAACGCTTTGAGATACTTGATATTTGATGGGTAAGTAATGCGTAATCTTTGCCTTCAATGGTAATTATAGGGCATAGGTTTTTTGGGTAAGACTCTTCAAGGTTGATTAAAGGTGTTAGTGGAATAACCACCCTAGAATTTAGGTCGTTTAGTAAATTATCTTGAACATCAACCATAAATGGATAAATTTTATTGGTGTCTGTGACTGTATTGGCGAAATAATCAAGTTGAGCCATCAGAAAACTCTGTGCTTATCTGCAAAAAGTCCCTGTGTATTTGCAAGCTTATTGCAGGTATCTATTGCCTGTTTGTTTTCGGCTAGCCACTTTGCTCGGCGAGCAGCTTTTAATTCATTAAGCAAAGCGATTTCAAATGTGGCTGATAAATTCAATTTAAGGGCTTTGGCTTCATGAAGTAAGTCGCTGTTAACGCTTAGGTTAGTAGATTTTTTGGGGGCGCTTGTATTATAGATTTGTTTCATTGTTGCATTTCCAGAGCATTGCAATGCGCATATATTATGCATTACCTATGCGCATGTCAATTATCCAACCCTGCGCGACGGTGAATGTTTGAACTATGAATTTTCCGGCTTATAATTAGCTAAACGTTGCTACAGAATCTCTTACCACATGAAAATTTACCAGCTCTATCGCCAACAACAACTTAAGGTAACGCTACAAGAAGCATGGGATTTCTTCTCCTCACCCTATCACCTGAATGACCTTACGCCAGATTTTTTTCATGTAACCATCATATCGAAAGTTCCAGAAAAAATTTATGGAGGTTTGATGCTGCATTATCAAATGAAAGCGGTATTTGGTATCCCTATGAACTGGTTATCAGAAATCAGCCACTGTGACGAACCCAAACGCTTTGTTTATGAACAGCGTGTTGGGCCTTTTAAATTTTGGAGCCATGAAGTGTGTTTGACTGAAACGCCAGACGGCATAATGCTTGAAGATATAATGTTTTACGCAATGCCCTTAGGTTGGTTAGGGCAACTTTTCAATACTCTATTGATAGATCATAAACTCGAACGCATATTTGATACGCGTCGTGACTATTTGGATAGTCAATGGGGCTTAAATTGTTAAATATTAGTTACTGCGTTAATAAAGGGTTTTATTTAATAAACCTTTCCATTGTTTTAATGGCACGCGAATTCAACTCTGAAGTGCAATTCTAGTATTCATGCAGCCTGCCGATTATCATCGCCAAAAAATACTGCATGGGGTGTTTTATAGTTTAGTGTTTTTCGAGGTCGATGATTGAGTTTTTGCATGACCTCCTCAACTTGACTCTCAG
>CAMDOP010000447.1 GCA_945903675.1 Crenothrix polyspora | reverse complement strand
TGATTTTCAATTAAAAATCAGAACCAAACAAACTGCATCTAATTTTTTTAATGATCAATATTCTGGCACGCCTCCCTGCTGCTTCAATGCAGATGATTTAAGGCTTTTTATGCCCTGCAAGCGCGTGAATATCCATATTGGGGTTTTTGGTTCGCCCAGATCGCGCGCCCAGCCAAGGGTGTACTGCGCAGGGGCTAAGTTACATGGGGTCATATGTGGCCCGTCCTCGTTACTCAGCGGTTAATTGCAATTCAAGAGTTACCGAGCAAATCCGGTAAGGCGAGTTATGATAACGAAGGCGGAGTTAGGATTTAAAATGCATTGATAGTTTTACCACTTTGGGTAACTAGTCAGAGAATAAAGTGAATGGTTAAAAGAGAAGGGGTTATTTATGCTTATCGCTTGTTGTTTGGTCGTGAGCCTGAAAATGAAACAGTTGTTAGGCATTATGCGACGGAAGTAAATGATTTACAAAACCTTCGGGAATTGTTTATAAATTCTACTGAGTTTAGTGAGATTCTTGAGCAAATTAAAAGTCCCCGCCCACCTCGTTTGCCTTTCAATGGTCCGCCAATGGCTATTGACTTGATTTCATCTGATGAAAAGCTGGGGCTCTTGTTCAGTAAAATAGCAAAGCAATGGCAATATTTGGGTGAAACCCAGCCGCATTGGTCAGTTTTAACCAATGACAGTTATTTTCAAGAAAACTTTCACAGTAACCGTGACGCTTTTTATGCGAGCGGTCAGATTGAATTACATCAGTTTGATGCGACCCTTGCCCGTGCGAATATTCTGCCAGATGGTTTTAAACGTTGTGTAGAATTAGGTTGTGGCGTAGGGCGGGTGACTATACCTTTGGCGCAGTCCTTTGAACAGGTGCTAGCCTTGGATATTTCGCAAGCACATTTGCTGGTTGCTCAACACTATGCCGATGAAAACAGTGTCAACAACATTACGTTTAAGCAGTTGTGTCAACTTGATGAGATCAGTCAACTGGGATCATTTGATGTGCTGTATTCCCGCATTGTGTTACAACATAATACGCCGCCAGTAATGGCAAAACTCTTAAATGAGTTATTGGCACAATTACTCCCTGGTGGCATTGCTTTTTTTCAAATACCGACCTATCAAGCGGGTTATCGTTTTCATATTGATGAATATCTTGCTCAAGAGAACAATAACACTATGGAAATGCATTTTTTTCCGCAAACTGCCTTGTTTGAGCTACTTGCTGCCCAACAGTGTAATATTTTAGAAATTCGTGAGGATGATGCGATTGGCTTATCCCTAACCGCTGTGTCCAATACTTTTTTAGTGCAGAAACAATTTCTTTAACAAACGCATAGAATTTAGTAATTGAAATTTCAAGCTTATGTTTTAATGCCAGTGACTTTTTTGTAATACCTTAATTGATTTAAAAAAAGCAGGAAAAGGAAATTGACAGAGAACTTAACGCATAATTCTTGGCTAATCACACTGATTGAAAGATTACGCCCTGATTTATGTAAAAAATTTCCTCTTAATGAGCGAGGCGAAAGAACAGGATTTGCGTCGTGGTTAGTTACCAGCGGTCTCAAAGAATATAAGGCCTTGCAAGAAGACGAAGGTTTCTTGGATTATCTCAACACAACTGAAACTAAAAATAAACTGACTACGCTGCAACTATTGGTCTATGCAGCAAGACCCGATGTGCAAGCCGTTTATCCCTTAACAACAGAAAGCGAATCTTTTCTTGGTTGGTTTGAACGCCACGGCATTGAAGAACATCAATTATGGGCATTGCTTTCTTCATCGGAACAAAAACGGCTTTTACTCACAGAGCCTTGGCAATCACGCTACGGGGATGCTATAAAACCTAAACAACTCTCTTTTAGAGAACGTCCATTTGGTGTCAATCTCATCGGTTATGTTTTTGGACAATTAGGTATTGGTGAAGATTTACGCATGGCGGCTCGTGCTATGTTGGCAGCTGATATCCCTTTTACATTGATTGATTTTCAACCGGGCAAAGATATTCCACAGAATGATCGTAGTCTGGCAGCTTATGTAGCAGTAGAGGGTGAATATGCTATCAATATCTTTTGTATGACGGCGCTTGAGTACGGACGTTTTTATGCGGAACGGGGAAATAAACAACTTGAAGGACGCTACAATATTGGTTATTTTCCATGGGAATTGAACCGTTGTCCTGACGAATGGGAAAATTTAGTTCAACACGTTGACGAAGTATGGGTGTCGACTCAACACACCTATAATGCTTTTTTTCCTGTGACAACGAAGCCAATTTTAATAATGCCTATGGCCGTTGAACTGGGAAAAATAAGCAATTTTGGTACGCAAGAACAAACACGTCAACATTTTGGATTATTACCTAAGGCAAAATTATTCTGTTTTTCATTTGATTTAAACTCCTCTATCCATCGTAAAAATCCAGAAGCTTGCGTAGAAGCATTTTTGCAAGCATTTCCAGCAGATAAATTCAGTAAGAATGCAGTGGGTTTAGTTATTAAAATTCACCCGCCTACTAGGCATCATAGTGTTTGGGAGAAACTTAAACAAACCGCAGCCAAGGATGAACGCATTCAAATCATTCAAGTAACATTATCACGATCTGATTTGTTAGCGCTTTATCAATGCTGTGATTGTTTTCTTTCATTACATCGTGCAGAAGGTTTTGGTCGTGGCATCGCCGAAGCAATGCAACTTGGTCTGCATGTTATTACAACCGGGTACTCAGGTAATATGGATTTTTGTGATGAGCCTTATGCTGATTTAGTGGAATACACTTTAGTAAAAATTAAAAAAGGTCAGTATCCTTTTGGCGTTAGACAAGTTTGGGCAAATGCAAACATTAGTCATGCCGCTAACTTGATGCGTGCTTTTTTTGATAATACCAACTATGGCATAAAATCAAACGATTGGACTCAGTTTTCTGCTAGGGATGTTGGCTTACGATATAGGAAAAGGTTAGAGGATATCAAGATAAGGTAATTCAGCCGTTTTAGACTAATAGAGGGGGGTTGTAATGGTCAAGTAAAACAGGACATTTTATTGAGCAGATTGTTTATAAAATTCCCGCTCATATTGGACCGGGGATTGATAGCTCAGTTTTGAGTGTATGCGCTTACCATTATAAAAAGCCAAATAATCGATGATACTCAACTTTGCCG
>CAMDOP010000446.1 GCA_945903675.1 Crenothrix polyspora | reverse complement strand
TCAAAAATACAACGCCTAGATACACGATTAGTTTTTCCAAGCACTACACACCCACATAAACCCATAGAGCTTAAAAAAGCATGGACTACCGCCTTAAAATCAGCAGAAGTAACTAATTTTCGCTGGCATGATCTTCGCCATACAGCCGCAAGCTATTTAGCACAATCTGGCGCACCTTTACTAGATATTGCTGAAATACTCGGGCACAGTACCTTACAAATGGTTCAAAGATATGCGCATTTATCCGAAAGCCATATCACTGCAACCGTTACCCGCATGAACGAAAAGATAGGCTAATTATGAAGCGACAATTACAGAAGCGAGAAACACTATTAAAAATTATAGTTAGAGATATAGCTAAGATTGTAGAAATTGATCGACTTAATTTAGCTAAAAAGTTAAGAATTTATGGGGCACCCGTAATACTAAAGAAATTAGGCAGGCCATCAAAATTTACCCGAGAAGAATTATCAAAACTACCCGTATTAATAGAAAAAATAAAAAAAGAAAACGGGTTTAGAACTGATAAAAAAGCCCTAGAATTAATCGTTAGCGCATTACAAAATCGATGTGGACTCTCAAAAGCCGATGAAGTTAGTAAGCTTCAAACACAGCTATCTAAAGCAAAAAATTCACAAACCATTGATCAATAGATATTAATAAGTTTCTAAATGCACTTAAAAACTTAACCAAATAAAGTCATATTTAAGAAAATCCAAAAGAAATAAATTAGCTCTAGCGTTAATAACAACGCCTGCCGACAACTGGAGCTAATGATGAACACCGAACAACAGCCTAAATTAATCCCGCTTACTAAATGGAATGATGCCCATGCTTGGCCACCACTGGGAGGGCTAAGACACCTCGTCTTCCATGAAGATACCAATGGCTTTCAATCTGCATTTCTTCGTGTGGGGAAGCGCGTCTTGATAAATGAGACTGAGTTCTTTCGCTGTATAGATAGAATCAATAACGTAGGCGGTCAAAAATGATTAGCCACACCCTCACGGGAATGAGGGCATCACTAAAAGAATCACAATTACATCATACCATTCATGGACTTATAAAAGGAATGCTATTCACTATGGCGGTATATACACCTGTATGTATCGTAACTGTGACGGTGAAACTATGGACATAGTTTCTGGCATTGGGCAGTTCCATACTAATGAAGCTGACCCACTCAAGCCATCTAAGAAGCTAACGCCTTACCTAACTATTGATTGGCTAGGAATTCAGGCTTTAGTGGATAACCCTCAGCAAGTAACTAAAGATAAAGCGCAATGGGTAATTCCTTCAAGCTATCTATCACGCAATTTTGCCAAACAGGAACTATTAGGCGAGTATCACCTATTGTGGGCTGATTTAGATGCTAATACTCTACCTATCAAATCGTTAGCAGACAGTATTGCCGACACTTTGCAAGCAGACTTCGAGATTTATACATCAAGATCAGCTACTCCTGATTTGATAAAGTGCAGAATATTAATCCCTTTGTTAACCCCGCTATGTTGTGCTGATTGGATTTTGAGCCAGAAGATTTTCAATGCCAAGCTTAGGGGCTTATCTATTGAACCAGATACAGCGGCAGAGCGTTCTGCTCAGCTCTGTTACCTGCCCAACCGAGGTGAATACTATGCTAATGAAAGCTGGCGTGAGGGTGTGTTTTTTAATCCCCCTGATGTATGGGCTGAAGAAATTCAATCAGAGCATGAGAAGCTTAAGAAAGACCGCCTGGAGCTTGAAAAGTTATCAGCTCAACGGTTAGCAAATGTAAGGACTGGCAAAGGCTTAATTGAAGCCTTTAATGATACCTATACTCCACTTGATATTTTAATTAATGCTGGGTATTCGCAACGAGGTAATACCTTTTGCCATCCAAAAAGCGAATCTGGGAACTACTCTGCTAATGTCCGCATGGCCGATGATGGCGTGCTAAGAGTTCACACCCTTAGTACAAGCGATAAGTTATGGGTAGAAGGCTCTAAAAGTGGTCACGATGCCTTTAGTTGCTTTACAGTCTTAGTTCATAACGGTGACATCAATAAAGCCTTGAAAGATGCTGGAGATAACCTGATCTTCATTGGTGATCTTCCATTCAATAAATTATCACAAATTGAGTATGCAAAGAATCAAGAGCTTCCCAATACTGGCAAGCCCTTTACTTTAAAATCCTTTTCAATTACTGGCGAATCTAATCAAATGGAAACATCCTTATCTGATGAACACTTCGTGCTTAATGGCATTGCTCTGCGTGGACAAATGACAGTTTTATATGCCAAACCAAACACTGGCAAAACGCTAATAACACTCTGGTTGTTAATTCAATCCATTAAAGAAAAATCGCTTGATGCTAAACATATCTTTTATGTAAACGCGGACGATGACTTTAGGGGTCTAATTACCAAAACACAGCTAGCTGAGCAATACGGCTTTGAAATGCTATCACCTAGCTATAAAGGCTTTACAGCGGCTCATATGCAAGCCTATATGAAAGGACTGATTGAATCCGAGACTGCTAGTGAAACAGTTATTATCCTAGACACATTGAAGAAATTTGTCAGCCTAATGGATAAGAAAGAAGGTAGCACTTTCATGGCTAGTGCTGGTGAGTTTATTGCTTCTGGAGGAACTATTATTGCTCTAGCGCATACCAATAAAAATCGGGACAGTGAAGGTAAGGTAGTTTTTAGTGGCACATCTGATATTTCAGATGATGCGAGTTGTTGCTATACGATTGATGAAGTATCAAAAGATACATCTATGAAAAAGGTCTTATTTGAAAATTTTAAATGTCGTGGCGGTAATGCTACAACTTTAGCTTTTAACTACTCTATTAAGGAAGGGGCGACTTATCTTGAAAGACTTGATTCTGTAAGCCGTGAAGATGCTTATAGTAGTTCTTTAGCTAAAGAACTTATGGCACTCAATATCCAAAAAGGTAAAGATGACCTATCCATTATCGCCATAAATGAATGTTTAGCTGAGGGCATTAATCTAAAAACGGAGCTTATTAATTCAGCAAGTAAGCGTTCGGGAATTAGTAAGCCCAAAATTAACGCCATACTTGACCGTTATAAAGGCATTGGTGTTAATAGTTCTGACCTTTGGATGGAGAAAGTTGGGGATAAAAATGCGAAAGCATTTTACTTACTAATGCCTGAAGTAAGTAGTCTTTCT
>CAMDOP010000445.1 GCA_945903675.1 Crenothrix polyspora | reverse complement strand
TTTGAATTCATAAGCCATTTCATGATAATCGGCAGGCAACTCTTTCAAAAATTCTTCGAAGCTGATGTCTTGTGATTTAGGTGGAATTAGCATATCTCATTAAAAAATTACCTATATGCGTATTATTATTGATTTTTAAAGGGGCTATTTCTTAAGTTGGCGCTTATGGGTTTGCAACCCCGTCCTTAACGTTTCGAAAGCTATTGAAGCATCCAAACGTTTCGATCGGGGTTGTAAACCCCGACCGGCATTGGAGTTTGATGTTACTTGATTATATAATTTCATACACATTCCCTAAAATTACGACGATTAGTGCACTAAGACGACACCCCTTTATCATTGCCTAGCCTATTTATATAAGCCTTTGATAAAGATAATAAAAAAATCAATCACTCGACCATAATTCTTGCCATCATTAGCAAAAAATGAAAAAAAAGCTGTTTTTGCAGCCTAACTTTAACGCTCCGCATCAAAACCTAGACTCAAAATAGGGCACAAAAAGTTTTTGTTTTGCAATTTATGCCAATAGCTAGGAAATAAAAAAGCTTTAGTACCTAGTTAACCCTCACAGTAAGAAATCAAAATGATTTTGTTTGCTAATGAACGCCAAAAATCAGCAAGAAATTTCTTTTTGAAACGAAAACAATTTAAAAAAATAAACTAACATGACTTAACATTAGTCTGCAGAGCGTCAAAGTAACGAAACAAATTTTCTTCTAAAGATAAATAACTCAAACATTAGTGTAAAAAATTACACTAATAAAAAAATAACTATGTATAACCATTTGAGTTTGACTATTTCTAAGAAAAGATTAATTCCTCGTCCCAAACGTTTGATACCAGCATTATCGAGAAGATAGCTATACATCCGCAGCGCAGTTTTTTGTAGAACGGCGACTGTTGCTCAGTTAAAGATTTATATACCGCAGAGTAGTTCGTTCATCTTGAAAACATTAGCAATAACTTTCTGGGAACGCCAAGCCCTAGCCCGGCACAGTATCGTCATCTTGATTATTGTCTATTGCTGACAATGCCGAGCTGGGGCTCATCGGTCCCGAGATTAATAGGCTCTCTATATCCCCTGTTTATTTTGAGTATTATTCCTACTTTATTTCAGTGTTTTTATTGTGGGTGGTTAAGGGTGTGGCTGAGCATGAAAGCAACTTTACTCTGTCTTATACTTAGGTTTTACGGGTGTCATTGGCTTTTTACATTTCTCAATATTCCTTATTGACACTATACGGCCCTGCAGTATAATTAATGTCCATGTACACCATCATCGAGTTGCCTACTTTCAGTAACGATGCCAAATCTATTTGGGACGAAGCAGAACGTGGAGAATTTTGCGCTTGGCTTGCGGAAAATCCTTTGGCTGGCGATGTAATTCCAAAATCTGGCGGGTGTCGTAAAGTCCGCTGGACGCGTTCTGGCACTGGAAAGCAGGGTGGTGTGAGGGTTATTTATTTCAACAGGCTCGAAAACGGCGTGATTTACCTCATGGTTATTTACGCCAAAACAGTGCGCGGTAAAATTCCTGCGCATTTTCTTAAAGCCATTCAGGAGACGATTAAATATGTCTAAAGATTTCATGACCGGTGAAGAACTGGGCGAAAAATTATTAGCTGCTGCGAGAGAAATGGCAGAAGGACAAGGTGTTGTAGTACATTCAACGGCCATAGCTGCCCGTAAATCCCTTGGATTGTCACAATCCGAATTTGCTAAGCTACTAGGCGTATCAATACGCACTCTGCAAGATTGGGAACAAGGTCGAAAACAGCCATCAGGCGCAGCAAAGATGTTGTTACGAGTTGCAGAAAAACATCCTAAGATTTTGCTGGACGTGGCATAACCCAGTACATTCAACTCCACTCAAGCAGTTATAGGGTCTATCTATAGCTTGTTAGACCTATTCAAGCAATCTCAGGCGGGACGAGGTTTGTAACCTCGTCCCAAACGTTTGATACTAGCATTATCGTTGAAAGAACCGAAAAGATAGCATACATCCGCAACACAGCTTTTTGTAGAACGGTGACTGTTGCTCAGTTAAAGATTTATATACTGTTGAGTAGTTCGTTCATCTTGAAAACATTAGCAATAATTTTCTGGGAATGCCAAACCCCAGAATTAATAGGCTCTCTATATATGTCCCTGCTTAAATTCGGTATTATGGCTGTTTTGTTTCAGGCGTTTTTCTTATGACTTTTATTAATACCCTCAAACCTGAACTAGACCAACTCCCTGATGAATTAGCACTTACTGTCGCTAGGTCTTTAAATCAATGGCTTGAAAAACTAACCGAACTTAAGCTGGACTTTTATCCAACACCTGAGATAACAGCTTCTATAGTTAAAGTCTGGTGTTCTAGCTTATTTATTGCTGAAAGTTGTACCCGAAAACCTGAACTATTGCTGGAGTTAAACGCTAGCGGTGATTTATTAAGCCCTTATCCTGATAGTCATTTTACCCAGCAATTAGCACAGCTACAGTGCACTAGCGAAACAGAGCTTATGCAGGCACTACGGCAATTTCGTCAACGAGAAATGATCCGTATCGCTTGGCGTGACTTAGCGGGTTGGGCACTCTTATCTGAAACCCTAGTGGATGTTTCTCTGCTGGCTGATGCCTGTATACAATATGCCTTGGGTTTTCTCTATGAACTAGCTTGCGATAAACGTGGTACGCCTTTGTTATCGGATGGCAGTCCCCAACAAATCATCGTATTAGGCATGGGCAAACTTGGCGCTTATGAGCTAAATTATTCATCCGATATCGATTTGATTTTTGCTTACCCAGAAAATGGGTTTTTACCTGACAAAAAAGAAACCAGTTACAGCGAGTTTTTTACGCGCTTGTGTCAAAGCCTAGTTAAAGTTCTGGATGAAACAACGGCCGACGGTTTTGTGTTTCGTACTGATATACGTTTAAGACCTTTTGGCGATAGTGGCCCTATCATCATGAGCTTTGAGGGCATGGAAAACTATTACCAAACCCAAGCTCGAGAATGGGAACGTTACGCCATGATTAAAGCGCGACAAGTCGCCGGTGACTTTACTGCCGGCAAAGAACTCATGAGCCTGCTAAACGCCTTTGTTTATCGTCGTTATTTGGATTACGGCGCTTTTGAAGAACTACGCTCTTTAAAGTCACAGATTAGCCAAGAATTAAAACGCAAAGATCGCTGCGACAACGT
>CAMDOP010000444.1 GCA_945903675.1 Crenothrix polyspora | reverse complement strand
TGCTTGATAGCTTGGTGGTCTAATGACATTGTAGTTCTCACTCACTCACTCACTCAGTTAATTAATTAATGTATAAAAGACACCAGCGCACTGTGACTGAGCGTGTTGTACAAAATGCTGTTCGGCTGCTAGCCAATCTTCAATATCATCTTTATAATTGCATTTACGTAAGTATTTTAAGGTTATAATGATAAGACATGTTGAGTGAGTGCAAAATGAATTCCAACCAACCAACCAACCAACCAACCAACCAACCAATTTGTTTGTTTGTTAGGTTTTGTAAAACAAGTTATTAATGGCTTGCTGTGCTTATGACTGATACTTCGGCTGTTTTTATATTGATGGGCACGTATAATGGTGAGGCGTTTTTAGCCGAACAGTTGCTGTCTATAGAAAACCAGTCCCATACTAATTGGCGCTTGTTAATTAGTGATGATGGTTCTACAGATGCTACATTAACAATTGCCAGAGAGTTTCAAGAAAAGTGGGGCAGTGATCGGTTAGAGATTCGTGAGGGACCTAAACAAGGTTTCTGTAAAAACTTTCTTAGCTTAGCATGTGATCCCAGTATAAAAGCCAATTTTTATGCCTTTGCCGATCAAGATGATGTCTGGATGGTTGATAAGTTGTCAACAGCGCTAGCGTATTTTAAGGCAGAAACTAACACAGACCTGCCTGGAGTTTATTGTGGTCGAACGCAAATAGTGGACGAGCATTTAAAAGTTTTGGGTCGGTCACCCTTATTTTCTTTACCACTGTCCTTCCGAAATGCGCTTGTGCAAAGTATAGCGGGTGGTAATACAATGGTTTTTAACCAAGGTGCAAAAGAGCTTTTAGAAAAAGCCGGTTTATTGTCCGTGGTATCCCATGATTGGTGGGTTTATCAGCTTATCACAGGTGCTGCTGGCGTGGTTTATTACGACCCAGTGCCTACGGTGCTGTATCGGCAGCATAATGGTTGTTTGGTTGGCAGTAATTCTTCTTTTAAGTCCAGAGCAGATCGCATGTATAATGCATTCAAAGGGCAATTTAAGAATTGGAATGCCATAAATTGTGATGCGCTCTTAATTGTTCAGCATTTATTGATCAAAGAAAATAAAGATATTTTAGTTATCTTTAATAAATTACGATCTGCCAGCTTTAAAGATAGACTCAGACTCTTAGAGGTTGCTGGGTTATATCGTCAAACATGGCGAGGGACATTAAGTCTTTGGTTTGCAAATTTAATAGATAGGATTTAACTGATACTTTATGATTTTACAACAAAATTTAATTATTATAATAGTGGTATTTGTTTGATTCATTCATCGGTAGCAATTAATCCACACGCCAGCCACCCAACATCCCCCATTGCATTGTGTAAAAGCCTCTGGCGCAATCGCCAGCTTATCGTGCAAATGACCAAGCGCGACGTTGTAGGTCGCTATAAAGGCTCGGTAATGGGCTTGGCATGGTCGTTTTTTAATCCAGTGTTTATGTTGGTGGTTTACACCTTCGTGTTTTCGGCAATTTTTAAATCCCGTTGGGTCGGTGTCGGTGGCGATGACAGTAAAACTCAGTTTGCGGTGGTGTTGTTTGTCGGTATGATCGTATTGGGTTTGTTTAGTGAGGTAGTTAATCGAGCACCTTCACTTATTATGGGCAATGTTAATTACGTAAAAAAAGTCATCTTCCCTTTAGAGATTTTACCCATTATTGCAATGGGTGCGGCTTTATTTCATAGCTTGATTAGTTTAAGTGTATTGCTAGCAGCTTTTGCTCTATTTAACGGATACTTACAATGGACAGCGGTTTTCATACCGCTAGTACTGCTGCCACTGGTGATGATCACCTTGGGGCTTGCTTGGGCACTGGCCGCCATCGGTGTTTTTTTGCGTGATGTGGGGCAAACCATTGGTATTATTACGACCGTATTGATGTTTCTCTCCCCTGTATTTTACCCTATTACAGCCGTGCCAGAAAGGTTTCAGGCCTATATTATGGCGAATCCCTTAACCTTTATAATTGAACAATCGCGAGAAGTGTTAGTTTGGGGACATACGCCTGATTGGCAAGGTTTAGGTATTTATACACTGGGAGCCACCTTAATTGCATGGGCTGGTTTTGCTTTGTTTCAAAAAATTAGGAAGGGCTTTGCTGATGTTCTTTAATGTAATTTATGCGTTATCGAGGACTCATAAAATGAAATCATGTATCTATATTGCTACACTATTGTTGCTAACAGCTTGTGGTGAAGGCACTAATACTGAATATGTAGAATCCTGTAATGTTGATGGGCCTATTAATGGCACTCAGCTACCAACAGAACAAGACTTTAGCATTGCGGGCTGGGCATATGATAACAAAACCAACACCTCGCCTGAGCATATTCGTATTCAATTGAACTCAACGGATGGGCAGGTCAGTAAAACATTCGCAGCGACCCGGTTAAAGCGGCCTGATGTAGTTAAGGCTTTTAACAAGCCAGGTGCCGATATGTCAGGCTACAATGCTGTTGTACCAGCAAACTCACTTATCGCCGGTCAATATGAAATTGTAATATTGCAAGAGATGCCTGAGCGAAATTTAAAGTGCACAAAGCCCTTGCTGATTGAAGTGACCGGTCAGATTATGCCTACCCTGACGCCCGCTGGTGATCCAGTTCCTGTTGCTATACCTGTGGCGGCCACTTCCACTTCACCCACCTTAAAAAAATCAGGTGTAAAAGCATCCGTAAAATCAGTTAAAGTGAAAGTGGCTCAGATAAAAAAATCGAAAGTAGTGAAGAAAAAGGATAAAGGCTCTCCTGAAAGAAAGGCGTCTGAATTAGTTCAGAAAATATCGCCATAAAAGTACAAAACCTCAGCAAATGCTACCACATCTACAACAATCCGCGAGATAGGCTAAAGCAGTTTCTCGCGCCTCGTTTGCAACGCATGGCAAAACCCTAAACAATATTTTCGGGAATTTTGGGCGATTAAGGACGTTTCCTTTGAAGTCAAAAAAGGTGAAACCGTCTGCATTTTCGGTCGTAACGGTAGCGGTAAATCCACGCTGCTGCAAATGATCTGTGGCACGCTCACGCCCACAATAGCCAACATTCAAACTCATGGCCGTATTGCAGCATTACTGGAGCTTGATTCTAGATTTTCAAGGCGAAAAAAGATAAGTGGTGTCTGTCGAATGTTGATAGATGATAAAATACAGATACTC
>CAMDOP010000443.1 GCA_945903675.1 Crenothrix polyspora | reverse complement strand
ATATCCCGGAGACCGATATGACAAAACCTTCTGATCTTGACATTCAGCCCAGTGATCCACTCGTGGCCGAGATGTTCGACACGCTCGACGATAACCTGAAAGAAGCTTTTCTCGAAAGAGCGTCCATCATCGAATTTGAATCAAATTTAGCCTGACTTTTTTATATAACGAACCCACCCCGTCTATTTTGAAATAGGCCATCAAAAATTATAATTATAAAAAATTAGTGTGAGATTGAGTTGCCGCAAGTCGTTCAAAAACTGTTGCTTTTCGAAATACTGATTTTCGTAACGAAGCTGTAGCAGACAATCCGGCAATTAAAACTACAACAATGAGAATTGGATTTGTGTGAAAAAATTCTGTTTATACAAGATGTGTGAATTTAAAACCTGTTCAGTTATCTTCAGCGATGTTTAATAATGAATCCTTTAATTCCTCGGAAAAAGGCTCTTTGCCAAACCAGATATTCAAGTATGCTAGACTTTGGAGATGATCATTTAAAGCTGTCAGGGGTTTATTATTTAAACTTAATTGCAAGCCTGTCTTAGGGTCATAAATAAGGTCATAGTAATCGCCTTCTTTTATATCTTGATAGTAACTATTAAAATTATTATATGTGGTTTTCCAGGCAAAGTATCTTGGGCCAAGATTGATTTTTAGATACTCTTCAGAGGTTTCTTTAAAAGCCTTTGCCGGGATGGGCTTATCATAAAGAAATCTCAATAACTTATAATTATTGTAAAAAATAGCATTTATTTTCTTACAGTCGTCCATATATAAGGCTGCATTTCCGACATGTATTATACGAAACACTTTGAGCTCTGCTTCACTATATCGGGAAAGCCTAACATTCTTGCTATCGATATAATTAGGAAAAATCTCTTCAGCCTGTACTATCGGTAGCATAGTAATAAGTATAATTAATATTCTTGTAAGCCATTTTTTATCCATTGTAATACGCCTCCAATAATAGGTATATGTTGATAAAACCCTTGCATGCTATCCCAATAGTCCTGATGTAAAATTATTTTCCCTTCATTATTAAAGCGTAAGTGACTCATACCAATAGATTGAACATTGCTGCTTTGTCCCATTACCGTAAATTTGGTGTGCATAGTCCAGCGGATAAAAACATCATAACCAGTTTCTTGCACATCTAGTATCTTAAAGCTCATAGAATCTATATTTTTCTGGGTGTGTTCAAAATATTTCTGTAGTTCCCTCCGGTTATGTAAAGTGACTAGCGTGTCATTAAAAAAAAAATTTTCAGCATAGGTTTCATTGAGTTGCTCAGCCAATGGGATATGCTTAAATTGATTGTAAAGCTTGATGAGCGGTTGAACTCTCTTGTTTTTTATGACATCTGGGTTCGAAGGTGCTATAGCTAGATAGTCTTGCAACGCTTTATTGTCAACATTACTGCAAGCAATGAGAGATAAGGAGAGTAGTAAAATGGCTTTCATCGTTACCTAAGGTTTTGTGGTTTTAACATGTAAATTTCTGAATATCTAATAGGTTTAAAAATGAAAAAGTATTTTTATAATTTATATCATCATTTTTGAAAAGCAAGGCTTTAGTGATGTATCGAATGCTAGAGAATTGATCTATTAGGATTAAGTTTGTTTTATTCAATAATTGACGTATATCTAAATAATGTTAAATAGTCAGAGGAGTTGTAAAGAACATTAACTGCAGCTATCTAATGTAGAAATTTAATGTCATTGAACAAATATGAATACCATATCTGTCTTTTGGCTTTTGTGCTACAGCAGAACTAGTAATTATAAACACCTCAGAAACCCTTGGACTCTAAGGTGTTATTTAAAGGTATTTCCAGTTGGAAATTTGCTGTTATCAATAATTAGCTAGTATTTCTGTATAAGGTATTAAGGAGAAATCTGAGCAATTAAATAAAGGTTAATCAAAAAGCTTACAAGCTATTTGGTAGGTTACGATTTGCTGTTTATGATCCACCTCGAACGTTCGCAAATGGAGTGTCACTTAGGGGTGGTTGAATTACATAATGGCAGCCTGGGACAAAGCAAAACGAGTGCTTAATTACAGAAAAGTGTTTTAATTATCATAATAATGGAGTGATTGATGTTTTTGCGATCGGTGTTTACCAAGATACTTATCTGGTTTGATAACAGCAATGTAAAAGTAGCCGATAATGTGGGCGAAACAATTGACTGGGTGCGGGTAATACCTTTTATTCTCATGCATTTGGTCTGTTTGCTTTTGTTTTTTGTGGGTTGGAGTCCAATTGCGTTATGGGTGGCATTGGCATCTTATCTCATGCGCATGTTTGCCATAACGGCTTTTTATCATCGTTATTTTTCCCATAAGGCCTATAAAACTAGCCGAATTACACAGTTTCTGTTCGGGGTATTGGGTGCAACCGCAACCCAGCGCGGACCAATCTGGTGGGCATCCCACCATCGCCGTCATCATATTTATTCTGATAAAGAAAAAGACATTCACAGCCCCAGACATGGTCTTTTATGGAGCCACATGGGGTGGTTTTTATGCCTTAAGAATTTTACTACCCAAGAACAATATGTAGGTGATCTAGTTAAATTCCCTGAGCTTGTCTTGCTAGATCGTTTTGATAGTCTTATACCAATAATTTATGCGTTTTTTATATTGTTCCTAGGACAGTATCTGGGGCAGACGTATCCAGAATTGCATACCAATGGTTTGCAAATGTTAATTTGGGGCTACTTTGTCTCTACCATCGTCTTGATTCATTGCACGCTATTGGTCAATTCCCTGGCTCATGTATTAGGTACCCAGCGTTATGAGACAGGCGATGATAGCCGCAATAATTGGTTTATCGCGTTGCTTGTCATGGGTGAGGGTTGGCATAACAATCATCATCATTATCCCGTATCAGCTCGGCAGGGTTTTTTCTGGTGGGAAATTGATATGAGTTACTATCTGCTTCGTGCTATGTCACTGTTTGGGATCATCTGGGATCTAAAACCAATTCCGGTTAACCGCTTGCACTCGAATCTTATTAAAAAGGGACAGCTATGAAGATAGCGATTGTTGGCAGTGGTATATCCGGTCTTTATGCGGCGCACTATTTGAGTAAACAGCATCAAGTTACATTGTATGAAGCCCATAGCAGTCTGGGTGGCCATACCGATACCCACTCTATTGTAATGAATGAACGAACATTTAAAGTTGATACTGGG
>CAMDOP010000442.1 GCA_945903675.1 Crenothrix polyspora | reverse complement strand
TGATCTCAGTATCGGAGCATAATTTTGCTAGACGAGGATCACTTAATAGCGCGGCAAGCAGAGTGTTGATGTCAACATGGTAATCTTTTAATACTACAGCTACATCATTACCCTTAGGGCGATTGTAATGTGGGTCGTCAGGTATACGAGCGACGATGGCTAAGGCGCGCTTAATTTTCTCGCTATCATGAGCTGATAAGTCGCTAAAAAGATTGGCACTGAGAGATGTATTTTTTTGCATGAATTATTGTATACGATTGCCGTTACTTAGGAATGGAAATAACGTAATAAGTTATATTTTCAAAGCTTAATAAGTCATGGTACGCAGTCACAACGATTTAAAAAAAATAATAATGAGGTCGCTATCGCGACGGTTGTTTTAATCGGGTAATCGCACCCGAAGGCGAGATACTTTCTTTTGTGCCGCCAAAAGAAAGTATCCAAAGAAAAGGCGGCTCGGTTGCTGCTTACTCCTGCGCTCCTTGGTTTTGTTGGCGGACGGTAGAGAGGGCTTCCTGCCCTCCTACCGCCGCGCGGCATCCATGCCGCGCCCCTTCGGACTAATCCCAACAAAACCTGCGGTGCTCGGCGCGGCAAACGAGCGTAAAACAACGTTACTGTGTGAAAATCAGTTAATAAGCGATTGAATCCTGCGTATTAAAAAGAGAGGAAGAAAAAATATTGCTCATGCTCGAACAACATTAATATTTCTGACTACAGAGTTCGCGTACACTCTTAACGATTTTAGTCTAAATGGATAATGTTCATACATGCGCCTTACACCGAAAATTTATTGGGATTTGCTAGCTGCACTGGCGGGACTTTTATATACCTTGGCTTTTGCCCCTTTTGATGTCACTTATTTGGTGCTAATCGCTCTAGCGTTATTGTTTGCTACTTGGCAGCACGCGACACCTTTACAAGCGTTGTATCGCGGTTATTTATTCGGATTGATGGCCTTTGGTTTAGGTGTGTCATGGGTTTATGTCAGCATTCATGATTTCGGTTCTGTAGATATGCTCAGTTCCGGTTTATTAACGCTGCTCTTTGTCGCTTTTTGGGCGATGTTTCCAGCACTGACGGCTTATCTGTCAGTAAAGATAAGCTTAATTAATCCAAGGAATAGCGCCATAGGCATAGTGCCAATCGTTTGGGTGTTGATAGAGTATTTACGCGGCTATTTAATACTGAATGGCTTCCCTTGGTTGCAAGTAGCTTATTCACAATTGGAAACACCTTTAGCCGGCTATATTCCTGTGTTAGGTGTTTATGGTACGGGTTTCTTGGTAGCCTTATCAGCCATCTTATTACTATCTCTAGTTCAGGTTAAAAAACACAGAGGCTTAATGATAGTGATGTTGCTCAGCTTATGGCTGACTGGCGGATGGTTAAAGACCATCAAATGGACTGCTGCTATAGGTGAGCCCCTTCGTGTATCCTTGATTCAAGGTAATGTCAGTCAAGACCAAAAGTGGCGGCCTGAGAACTTACTGATCACGCTAAACTATTATAAAACCATGACTGAGGCACATTGGGATTCACAGGTAATCGTTTGGCCTGAAACCGCCATTCCAGCTTATTTAGCCGAAGTGCAGGACTGGTTTTTATTACCTTTAAGTCTGGCGGCTAAAGAGCATGGCTCAGATATCATTGTTAGTTTGCCGCTACGAGGAGAAGCCGCCCATGAGCGTTACAATGCCGTGATGACGCTGGGTAAAGATATCTCAACCTATAAAAAAATACATTTATTGCCTTTTGGTGAATACTTACCTTGGCAGCCTTTTTCTGGTTTTATCTTAGATAATTTAGGTCTGGCCTTAGGTGATTTTACCCCAGGTGCCATAGACCAAACGTTGTTAAAGGCTGGCGGCTATGCCTTTATAACCTCAATTTGTTATGAAGATGTGTTTGGTAGTGCAACGGTGAAAAACCTGATTGATGCCGCTTATTTGGTGAATGTCACTAATGATGGCTGGTTTGGTCATTCAATAGAACCGCAGCAACATTTACAAATGGCGAGAATGCGAGCTTTGGAAACCGGCCGTTATTTATTACGCACCACCAATACCGGCGTTACCGCCATAGTATCGACCGATGGGCAAGTCATCAAGCAAGCACCGCCGTTTGTAGCGACCGTCTTGACGGGTGAGATTATACCCATGGCGGGTATTACCCCTTATGCACGTATTGGTGACCCTATGGTCGTTGTTCTATTGGCATTATGGTTGTGTGCGCTGATTTATCACCGTTTTGCCCTGAAGCAATAAGCGCTGTTATTTCGGGCCTATGCCAAGATATATAGGGCGTATGCAATAGGCCCCTACGGATGGTTGGTGTCATTGTGCTTGTTTATGGATCATCGCTTATCATTTTAAAAATAAACAATAATCCCGTAGGGGCGTATTGCATACGCCCTTCATATAAGTTAGCCCTATATTAAATACGCCCAATAACACAATAGGCAAATAACAATGAAGCCATACAATCCGATTATCCATGATCGCAGGTCTATCCGATTAAAAGGCTATGATTATTCGCAAACGGGGTTGTATTTTATAACAATATGTTGTGACAATAAAATTTGCCACTTTGGAAAAATCGTTGATAACGAAATGTTTTTAAATGATTATGGCAATATTGCCTTTGAAGAATGGGCAAAAACCCCCAGCTTGCGACCACAAGTAGAATTAGATGTCTTTATCGTAATGCCCAATCATATACACGCTATTTTAAAAATAAACGATAACCCTCGTAGGGGCGTATTGCATACGCCCTATATAACGATTGATGATAAACCGCGCGAAAGCAATACGCCGCCACGATCACCATCACAAACGCTAGGTGCCATTGTGCGAGGTTATAAATCATCGGTTACCAAACAATTAGGTCTGATGGGTTTTAAAGGAAAACTGTGGCAAGGTAATTATTATGAACACATTATTAGAAACGAACCCTCGTATCAAACCCTTGCGGAATACGTTATAAATAATCCCTTAAAATGGACAGATGATAAATTTTATATGCCATGAGTAACTTCATGAGGGTTTAAAACTATGCAAATCAATACTCTCTTCAGTTTGCTCAGTCGCACAACCCCACGTTAATGCTTGGTCTTGAGTAAAACGTTTACCTAGTTGCCAGGCTATTTGTGCCCTTGCTAACTCCACGCCTAAATAAAAAGCGTGGCTGCCATCGTGTTCTACGTGTAATTGCGGGAA
>CAMDOP010000441.1 GCA_945903675.1 Crenothrix polyspora | reverse complement strand
GGGATGGCAATAAATTTGGGAAGGTTTGATGAAAAACGCATAAAATCGTAATGTTAGGTTAAATAAGACAACCCATTATTCTGAACGGATTAGGAATAATATCCCAAGTTAATGCGCTAGATCATAAGATAATATTTGTAATATTACATTCCATAATATTTACTACTAAAAGATACTGAGATTGGCGCTCCATCATAAAGACACGTCACACTCACTTTCAATTTACGCTTATGATCTGAGTAGACATAAAGATGTGTTTGGTTTCTAACAAGTTCTAATTCTGATGGATTTATACTTAATGCGCCTAAAATCGGCTCTGGATCAAATTTAACAGATTGACTACAAGGTGAAGTCTTTTTTAATTGAATCTCAACAAAACTGATAAAGTTGCCTTCTGCTTCTAAATACAAATTAGCTTCCTTAGAATCTACAGTAATATTATTAACTTTATTTGGTTTAATTCCTGTTGACTTTGAAGCACTCGCAACAGACATACCTATGTATTGGAATGGTCGGTGAAAAGGAGCTGTTAAAATAGGTAATAAATTATTTAAAGCCTTATCAGTCGCTGTTGCTAAGTTCTTTTCAACTGGCTTAACTAACGTTAATTTATCTGTGCCTAGTGTTGACTGGTCAGAACTGATTGGTGAAAAAGTAGGAGTATTTTTTTGGTAGAATATAAAAAAAGATATGCTAATAAATAACAGAAATAAAAATATCTTACCAAGTTTTATTGGTTTTGAGGCTATACGAATACCACATTTAGGGCAAGTATCTGCTTTAGAGCTAACTTCAGAATTACATTCTTTACATTTAATTAACGTCATATAACACTTTTAGTAGATATGATAATTTTTCTTCTTCCAGAAAAATATGGTGCTGCAGACTGGTGCTGTTGAAGACAAAAGTTTTGCATTCAATCAATTTCAACATTTGCTATCCATGTTATTTCTCAGGCAGACCTAATAAATTTGCTGTTAAACATTATATTACCACCATATTGTTAATATTTATTCTGGTTAAATCAGATGGTACATATCAATACTATTATGTGTAGTTAGATAAGGACAGCAGCGATGTCTTAGTGATGGTGCTTTGGCAGGTATTTTTTTGGTCTCATTAAGTATTGCATCTTTAATATTTAAATAATTTTCGCTGTAGCAAATAGGTAAGAAAAATAAACAGTATTCCATTTCACGATTCTCAGCTGAATGTTGATTATTAGAATAGGGAAATATATTTGAACCATGAAAATAAATTTAAAACATATCTTTAAAAATTTTATCAAAGGCGGTAGGGCGAATAGTTGCATCATCTTGAATCAGTGTTCCAGGTAAATCTCTTTTACAAAAATGACAAACAACTGCGTCTGGTTTAATTATCTCTGCACAATATGGGCACTTTTTTGCCAATCCTGATTTTACTTTATCATTTTCAACTTGATTTTGATTTGGTGTAGCAATTATTGCGGAAATAATACCAATTAAAGGACTCAATAGAATGGATAAAAAAAAGAACCCGATACCACTGCGACCTTTTCTTGTAGCAATAACACCAGCAATAATACTAAAAAATAGCCAAAAAACCACATAAGTCATTGAATTGTCCTATTTAATTAAAATTATATACACATTAATAGTACTACAATTACATATATTTTGCTTTCTCTTGATTTTGACAGTACAGGGGGGTAAATTAACTTACTAAATTCTTTATATGTAAGTTAGTGCCATGAACAAAATTCTATTACTTGCACTATTTATATTCCCCTTATCCACTATAGCTGGTGGTAAACCTTGTTCTGGTAAGAAAGGTGGTATATCGCATTGCGAAGGCTCCCAGTTTATCTGTAATGATGGTAGTGCCAGTAAATCTACTAAAGATTGTTCCCGTTATATTACTGGTAACAGTACCCAGAAAGCAGCTCCAGAATCTATTGAACCAATTACTGCCCCTATTTCCCAAGATAGTTCAGAAATTACCAAACTCTCGGATAACATCTTAAAGTTGGATTATTCTGGGTTTACGGTATGGTTGGATTGTTCTAAACGTGCTCCTATCAAGTTCCAATATGTAGCCCAACACGATACTGGAAGTTTCAAACGTTATGACAAATTCTCTTTAGATCCTAAAGTTCCTGCAGAATGTCAGCAATATTCATCAAAGGCTTATGGTTTGAGATACGACCGTGGTCATCAAGTTCCTGCTAACCATATGGATTATTCTGCTCTAGCTATAAAGCAAACCAATTACATGACCAATATTCTGCCCCAAGCTGCCAATATGAATAGAGGTGCGTGGTTACAAACTGAGAAGATTACAGAATGCTATCGTGATATTGCAGAACTGTTGGTTATTGGTGGTGTCATTTGGGGGAATAATGATGCTGATGATTATTTTGTGCAGAGTCATGGTGTCAAAACACCTGATGCATACTGGAAAGTGATTATTCGTGGCACGGGGCAAGATGAACGAGCAATTGCTTGGATAGTACCAAACTCTCAGGATGCTACTGCAAAACGATTAGACAAATACTTGGTATCGGTTGACGATATAGAAAATGCTATTGGAGAGAAGATACCTGTAGCAGACTATGCCAAGCATGATAAGTTGACTATTTCTTGGCAGCTTCCTATCGGTTGTGATGAAGGATGATGTTTAATATTCAAAAATACTAAGCATTTAATAAAAAAACTTGGGTTGGTATAATTAGAAAAGTCCTCAAATATGATTCACAGACTTCAGATATTGATAATGTAAGTTTAAATAATTTGTACCATATATAGTAAGCCCCTTAGGGGCTTACTATATAGCACCATTGGTGAGGAATCGAGCAATGATTTTAATGAGGTCTTGTTGGGCAGTTTCGTCTGTCTTTACCACTAGAACAATTTTGATATGTTATTGGTGCGATTCTGTATACATTCATCGCTACCATAGACAAAATCTCAGGCTTTTGGTTTGTGGGATGATCAATTGAACTATTAGACTGAGCAGAAGTAAATAGTAAGGCTAACCCTATACATAGACTAAATATTTTCATTATTAATAACTCCTATTATAAAGTTCGATCTTCAACTTATACTCGTTACGATTGGAATGTCAAACTAAATATTATTTATAGTTACTTACTTGAAATACAATAATTTCCGCTGGAATAGTATCCAGAAGGGCAAGAGTTGATGCGAGGGATAGCTAATTTACTATTAGTGAATGAGGCG
>CAMDOP010000440.1 GCA_945903675.1 Crenothrix polyspora | reverse complement strand
ATTATAAAATCACAGTTCAATAAAAAGGGGGCTAAAACTTACTCAGTCTAGTCGACTATTCCAATGCTGTAGAGTAAGCTTTACAGTAATTAGCCCTGGTCAATTTTCAATCGGTACGGGTGGTCAATTTTCAATCGGCGCCAACACATAGACATTAAATCCTGCTGGTTAGGCTGGTGTGCAGAACAGGCAAGCCCTAAGAATGGTCAATTTGTTTTTGATACTAGCACTTGGGAGAATCAATCCGGTGCACTCGGCTGGGAAGATGTCCAAAACCTAGATTGCGCCATCGTCGAATGCACCATAAATGATGACGCCATTCCCAATGGCCCAATAGAACGTGTAATTCAATACGTCGATTCCTTAGCTCTCTGTTGTCGCAAACGAGACTACCAAGCCGTCTTGCAGTATTTTAAACAGCATTTAAGTACAGACGATGGTTGATTTAAGTGATACTAAGGTATCGTAAAATATTGCGTTCACACTAAGGGTGAACTAAAATTTGATTTTTATAAAAGAGGATTGCTACTATGACGACAAATCTTGCCATTGATGATGATTTAATCAATGAAGCTTTAAATGTGGGGCATTTTAAATCCAAAGAAGATACAGTTATTATCGCGTTAAGGGAATTTATCTCTCGCCGGAAACAATTGGAAATTGTTGATCTATTCGGTCAGTTTGATCCTGATCCAGATTATGATTATAAGCAGGGCAGACACTCTTGAAAGTATTAGTGGATACTTGTATTTGGTCACATGCGCTCCGTTCAAAAAAACCGGAGTTTGAGGTTCTGGTAAAGAGTTTGGAAACATTATTAGCCAATCAGCGTGTGTTGATTATTGGGGCTATCCGACAAGAAGTTTTATCAGGTTATAGTGATCTGAATAAGTTTGAAACTTTAAAAACTAAGCTGAATTATTTTGAAAACACCCCGATTCTCGATGAAGATTATATTACCGCAGCCAGGTTTTATAATGAATGCCGCCAAAATGGTGTACAGGGATCGCATATTGATTTATTAATCTGTGCCGTTGCCGTAAGATTAAACGCCCCAATATTCACTAGTGATAAAGATTTTGGTTTTTATGAGCAACATATACCTATCAAGCTGTATTCCAATTTAACTTGATGACAATATTAAAAGATGGAGTGCAATATCTTCAGCTATTACTTATAGATGGTTCTTCTGTAGTATTGTTTACGACGGAACGAAAAGAAAAGCATTAATTAATCATAAGCGTGAACATTTCGGTCCAGGGTGGCGCATGTACTGTGATTAGCCAAGTGTCTGTCTGTCTGCTTGGTTAGTAAAATCAATGCCGTATAGATAGCTAAAGATAGTTTAATGCAACAGTTTTAGTCGATAAATGTTCACCTTTATGTTTAAAGTCATGAAAAGTGAAAAAATCCAATCAATTCCCTGTTCTGCTTCTCCCTGAGCTTCTTTAAAGGTTTCCGAAAACGCCTCGGTCTGGCTTTCAGTGTTTTTATATCCGTCGTTTAATGGGCGCTAAGATGGAAGGTCGAAATGGGGTTGTCAATTGTATTGTCAATACTTGACCTACTGTAACCCAACGATTACACTTTAATGTTGATAAAAATAAAACGCCATCCTGAATTCGATCGCTGGATTAACGGACATAAAGACCGAGTTCCCGTTTACGCTTGGAGACGCGCTTACGTAAGGCGACATTGGGAAATATGGGCGACATTAAGCCCGTTGGCGATAGTGTATTTGAAATGCGTGAGCATTTCGGCCCAGGTTTGGCGCATGTACTTTGTTCAACGTGGCAAAGTGATTATTGTCATGCTGGGTGGTGGTGATAAGTCCACACAAGCGGCCGATATTACCAAGGCGCAATTACTTGCGTCTAACTTAGAGGATTAAACGATGGCCAAGAAAATTAAAATATCCGATTTGCCTGATTTTGATATGGCGGAACAGTTGCGCGACGATGAGGACATTGCTGTCTATTTAAATTTGGTTCTTGAAGATGGAGATCCGGCTTTATTAGCGGCTGCGCTTGGTGATATTGCCCGCGCTCGTGGCATGACTGATATCTCTCGTGCTTCTGGAATTACCCGTGAGGCTCTTTATAAGGCATTAAGACCTAATGCCCGTCCGCGCTTTGATACTATTTCTAAAGTATGCAAAGCATTGGGGGTGAAGCTGCATGTTGAAGTGATTTAAATAGGTGTTTACGTGTTAAAAATCTGGTGATAAATAAAATAAAACATCTTTAAAATCAATGCCTGATTTGTTGCAACTGGTGATAAATAAGGAAGTCAGTTAGAATTGTGATACCGTTTGTCGTGGCTTCAAGTTCCTTCGCTCACTTCAATAGCTTTTTATTCAAGTAATCGTGCTAATTCATCTGCTTTAAAATGTGTATATCTAGCCAGCATTTGCATAGACTTATGGCCTGTTATACTCTTGACCTGCATTTCATTTAAGCCTTTCTCGAATAATCTCGATGTTGCCTCGTGGCGTAAATCATGAAGCACTATGTCATTAATATTTAATTTTTCACATAGCCGATTAAATCCTTTTGTATAAGCATCAATTTTAAATGCCCATAGACTTCCGTTCAATTGTAATGGTAATGTATTAATGGCTTCAATGGCTCTTGTAGATAAGGGTACAGCTCTTGCTGATCCGTTCTTAGTGTCTGGTAAATGAGCTACACGTCCTTTTATCCAATCCCTTTTTAATCCGTGAATCTCGCCGCGTCTCATAGCAGTTTCAATTGCTATGATAATAAAGGCCCTTAGCTCAGTAGTTGCATTAGTGAGTAATAGATCTTCTTCATTATCATATAGTCTTCTATCTCTTCCTAGATTGTTCGGCGACAATTACCCTGTCCGGTCGGCGACAACTATCTTGACCGGTTGACCGATATGTAGGACAAGGGCGTATTTCAATTTTTTTGGAGTCCACCCTTGCCTGGAAATCGTATCACTCAACATCAAGAGAGTTTATATATGAGCGCACGTCAATCAGGAAAAAGCCAAGAAACCGCAGCAGCTAAAGCCGCTATTTCTGAGCGTTCTGGCCGAAGAATAGAAAAAGGTGAACGACTATTGATCTCTGGAGAACGTCATTGGCGTACTCGTGAAGATCCTTTTGAAGCTATTTGGAAAAAAGAATTGGTGCCCTTGCTAGAGAAAGAAGCGCAACTAACGGGCTTAACACTTTGGGAATATCTGGAAGATGAACATCCCGGTAAATTT
>CAMDOP010000439.1 GCA_945903675.1 Crenothrix polyspora | reverse complement strand
CTCACTGAAAGTTTTGCCATGTATCCAGCATCAGCAGTTAGTGGTTGGTATTTCTCTCACCCTGAAGCGCAATACTTTAATGTTGGAAAAATAGATAAAGATCAATTATACGATTATGCCCAACGTAAAGGTTTAGAGGTCGCCGTAGCTGAACGTTGGTTAGCCGCACACTTACACCACTAATTTAAAAAACTGGAGTGCAGCAGCTAAAGCTGTTTTACTCCAGTGACTATAATCCTTAACGAATTAACGGAACCTAATTAATGCAACGAGTATTGCTAATGGGCACATCCGGCTGCCATCTTTGTGAACTAGCCGAGCAAATCATTAATGACCATTTAAGCAGTAACAAGATATGGTTGATTGAAAGGATTGATATTGCCGAACAAGAACAATGGCAAGCGCAATTCGCCCTATTCATCCCCGTTTTGTATCATCCAGAAAGCAAGAAACAACTAGGCTGGCCGTTTGATGCACAGCAAGTGAATCTATTTTTTAATGAATTAAGCCCTAGAAAAATAGTGAGCTAAGAAGAGTAACCTAAATAAAGTCTTTATAGGTATCTAGTATTGATGATTTATGGATGACCACAAACTTGAACAAACATGCTGCGAAAAATCGGCAACCAATTTAACACAGTACAAAGCGGACGCGTAGGTCGGGTGACGGCTTTATCGTCGCCCGACATTCAGCATACGCCATTGTCGGGCACGAAAAGCATGTGCCCGACCTACAACTGTCCCATCTTAAACTGGTAGCCTGAAAATCAAAGTAAGTCGGATTAGAGCTAACACTAACCCGACAACTTCTTATACTAACTTAGTTCTTAGACGCTCTTTTACGCTCGTTTTCAGTTAATAACTTCTTACGTAGACGTATAGACTTTGGAGTAACTTCTACCAATTCATCTTCTGCAATAAATTCTAAAGCTTGCTCTAAAGTCATTTTTTGGATGCGTGCTAATACTAAACTTTCATCGGTACCAGAAGCGCGTACGTTGGTTAATTGTTTAGGCTTACAGGGATTAACACACAAATCGTTACTACGAGAATGTAAACCTACCAACATACCTTCATAGATTTCATCGCCGTTAACGAGCAATAATTCGCCACGTTCTTGTAATGGATGCAATGAATAAGTCACTGCTTTACCGGCTACCATTGAAATCATAACACCACGTTGACGATTACCGACTTCACCGGCTTTCATTGGACCATAATGATCAAATACATGATAAAGCAAACCTGAACCTGAAGTGGCTGTCATAAATTCAGTTTGAAAACCAATCAGTCCACGTGAAGGCATCATATACTCTAAACGAATACGACCCTTGCCATCTGGTACCATATTGGTTAAATCACCCTTACGCTCACCCAGTTTTTCCATAATACTACCTTGGTGTTCTTCTTCTACCTCGATAGTAACCATTTCAAACGGTTCGCATTTTTTACCATCAATTTCCTTGATGATAACTTCTGGACGCGACACACCCATTTCAAAACCTTCACGGCGCATGTTTTCGATTAATACCGATAAATGCAATTCACCACGACCTGATACTTTAAATTTATCTGGGTCAGCCGTATCTTCAACTTTTAAGGCAACGTTATGTTGTAATTCTTTATCTAAACGATCACGAATTTGTCTAGTCGTAACAAACTTACCTTCTTTACCTGCAAAAGGAGAGTTATTAACTTGAAACGTCATCGTTACAGTAGGCTCATCAACCGACAAAGGTGTCATCGCTTCTACATTATCAGGATTACAAAGCGTGTCAGAAATCTCCAACTTTTCAATACCAGCAAAAGCAATAATGTCTCCGGCGCGAGCATCAGCGACTTCAACGCGCTCTAAGCCATGGAAGCCATAAATTTGCAGCATACGTCCTTTACGCTCAACACCTTCACGATTAATAATCGTAATCGGTTGATTAGGTTTAATGCTACCGCGTTGAATACGACCAATACCAATAACACCTACATAAGTATTGTAATCAAGACTAGACACTTGCATTTGGAAAGGACCATCCATATCAACAGGCGGTGGGCTTACCTTTTCTATGATAGTTTCAAACAAAGGAGTCATATCGCCACCAGTAATGGTGTGTTCTAAACCAGCATAGCCATTGATAGCTGAGGCATAAACGATAGGGAAATCTAATTGCTCATCGGTAGCACCTAAACGATCAAATAAATCAAACGTTTGATCAACAACCCAATCAGGACGTGCGCCTGGGCGGTCAATTTTATTAATAACAACAATCGGTTTTAAACCTAAAGCAAACGCTTTTTGAGTTACGAAACGAGTTTGTGGCATAGGACCATCAACAGCATCTACCAGTAACAATACTGAATCAACCATCGATAATACCCGCTCTACTTCACCACCAAAATCAGCATGGCCTGGTGTGTCTACGATATTGATATGATAGCCGTTCCAATCTAAGGCAGTGTTTTTTGCCAAAATAGTAATTCCACGCTCTTTTTCAATATCGTTGGAATCCATCATGCGTTCGGTAACTTTGGTATGTGAAGCAAAAGTACCCGATTGTTGTAATAACTTATCAACCAATGTCGTCTTACCATGGTCAACGTGGGCAATAATGGCGATATTTCTTAATTTTTCGATCACTTTTTGTGTACTCTAAGGGGTTTATAAATAAGTATAAGGCGCTAAAAGCGCCTTTTAAAACATATAAGAAGTCTAAGACATCCTACGTAGATAATTTATAGCTAATTAACTTTGTCGCCAAGGCAAGCCATCATAACGCCAGCCGGCTATTTGACCACGATGCTGTTGCTGATCTAAAGGACCTTCAAAACCATCAACGATATTAACTAAATGTGTAAATCCAGCAAATTGTAAAGCCATAGCTGCTTCTAAAGAACGCTGACCACTACGACATAGCAATAAAACTGGTGCCGTTTTATCAAGCTGATGCTTTTCAACTTCAGCTACAAAATCTGTATTAAGCTGCCAATCAGGCGCTTCTTTCCAAGCGACATGTATAGCACTAGGAGGATGTCCTACAAAAACATGCTCCATTTTTGTACGCACATCAATTAAGACCGCATGACTATTTTCTTGCCATAAATTCCACGTTTGCTGTGGATGTAAATTCTCAATCATGCTGTAAACTCATACGCTATATTTCTGACCGATATATTGAGCTTCATTTCGCAGACCCTGCAAGGTATTGCCAATTAAAGCATTGTCTCTATAGAACACCAGCTTTAGCTTAGCAAATAGCGAACATA
>CAMDOP010000438.1 GCA_945903675.1 Crenothrix polyspora | reverse complement strand
TAAAAAACAGCTAGAACCTTATGGAATTGAATCAAAAAAAATCACCGTAAATCTTAAGGAGGTTCGGGGATTCACATTATCACAATTTAATGACTCTTTTGCGCGTTATCTTACCCCTCCGGTTTTATCTGTCTATACGTCGATAATAGAAACAAACCCAGAAACGACAAGGCTTAGAGTGTCGACAGATAACAAGATAACAAGACAGCAAGACAGATAGATAATTATCTGTCGGAGCTACAGCCTACGAACGGCCAGGATTTCGACGGCAAGACAGATAAAACAGGGTTTTTAGGGATAGGGGGAAACGTACAGATAAATGACGGCGAAATAACCAATGCGGAGTATTTTTAATGACGGCACTATCGAAGATTGAATCGGCTGGATTTAGAGTTTTTCTTAAAGGTGAAAATTTAGGCATTGCGCCTTCTGACAGCCTTACAGAATCTCAGCGCCATTTTTTAAAGCAGAATAAGGTCGAGATAATCAAGGAATTACAATCTCAGGTTATCTGGGAGGAAATCCCCAAGCCTACACCTAACGCCATAATGGTGACTGTTTTTACACCTGCGGGCAATGCTCTTGAGGTGGAAGCACGAAACCCACTGCACGCTGAATTTTTACGGCGCATGAACCCCAAGCCAATACTTCATTAGGCCGGGCATAACAAAATGATGATGGTTAAATAATGGCTAATAAAAATCCTATAGAGATCGATGGAATCACTGGCGAGGTAGTAACCCTACCCCCTATCAAAGGTAAGCGATACCGCTGCAAATTAGATAGCATGACAGATGTCAAAAATGAAATGTCTCGCGTGTATCGTGAAGCACGAAGCGGTCTTGTTGACGTGCAAGATGCTACCAAACTCACATGGTGTCTACAGGCCGTTGCTAAAGTGATCGAGGGCAGCGACGTAGAGAGGCGCATTGAAATATTAGAGGGTAAGCGATGAGCATTAAAACAAGATTGAATAAACTTGAGACTATTGATTCGCCCCTTGTTGGGTTGGCTGAAAGATTACAGATAGCGCGTGTGCGTAGCAAGGCGGGATTGTCGACGCCGACTACACCAAGATCCGCAGATGAATTAAGCGCTATTATTTCTACCAGTAAAAATAAACTAGAAGTTAGATTGGCTGGCATTTATTTAAGGAGACTTAAAGCATGAGTATGAAAGCCAGATTAGAAAGACTTGAGAAGCATTTAGGTAAACAAGTGCTGATTGTTATTACTGAGGGAGAATCTGATCGAGATGCGCTAGAACGATGGTGCGCTCAAACTGGCAACGACTGGCCATTGAATGTGCTATTTGTTATTACAGGGGTTAATAATGCGGGTGATAGCTGAGTGAAAAAGTCTATGCTAGAAATGAAAACGCCCTGACCGAAGCCAAGGCATTTGACCTGGCGCTAGTTGGTGACAATTACCAGGGGCGCTATAACAAGTCGAAGAAAAGAATAACAACTAATGATGGTCGTGTAAATACAAATGTTCTGGTCAGGAGACAATACGAGGGCAGACACTATTAATATTAATTGAAGGGGTGGCACTGTTGCACGTATTCAAGACTGGGATGGTGTCGGTAGTTTGGTTGAGTTTGCCGCATCTCTTAATTTGCAGCGCAGAAACTTAAGTCAGAGTCAAAAAGCTATAGCGGCACAAGCCTGTTTACCGTTACTGGAGGCTGAGGCCAAGGCTAGACAGTGTTTGTCGGGCGGAGATAAAGTATCTGATATAGCTAGAGCGGTTAATTCAGCGCTGAATGAACCGATCAAAGCCCGCGAAAAATCTACGATGTTACCTAAAAATAACATCAGAGCCTCACAAGAAGCTGGGAAAATAATGCGGGTGATGATTGATAGAACTGAAAGACTTGAGCGCAACTCCGGGTCCAATTCCCAGCGCGGTCAAGTTAGTTCAGCACTACCAACTAAAGTACATCGCATTACTGGAAAAATTTCAAGGCATATTTATTATTTTCACTTTTATTAACAATCAACAATCAGATTTAGTTAAGGTAAAAGTAAATAATGGGTTGTGTTTATTATCGACATAATAAAAGTCAAATGAAAAAAATTCTAATACTTTGCGAAATTCAGAATTTGAACAGTATTGCGACTTCATTCTTAACTGAGATTTTCTCTCAACATCTTTAGTAAAAGCTGAAGGTTCATGAATAATATGTACATATTGAAAAAATACTTTTCCTTTATCTTCAAGACAAGATGTTGCTTCAAGGGTCGTTATATAATCAATTTTTCTCGGCAATTGTAAATTCATTTGTTTAGCCATAGTTAAACAATTATCCAAATTGCTCGCAGCATAAGAATTGAATGCTATACAAGATGAGAGAAATAACAAAAGCTTGAAGAGTTTCATAAAGTTATTTTGAAATTGGTAGATGGCCATTATTAGACCGAGTGACACGTGGATAGCTTTTATAACCACTCGACCTGAAAGGTGTGGCACTCATCATGCGCATAACAAAATCATTAGCTTCTGATTCAGTGTCAAATTCTTGTTGCTTAATATGTTCTTCAACTTGTCCTCACTAGGTTTATGAAGTTTAAAAAGATGATAGCCCTGGTTGAGTCAAGTGACTTTGATGCCGCTAGTCAAGAAGGGCTTAACTTTATCTGGGCTAAACAGTTACCGGCCAGATCAAAAAGAGTCATGGAGTTATTAATAAGGGGGTAGTTCTTGGTAATTAGCGCCACAGGTTGTACAAGGAGGAAGCGTCATAGGCCCAGGCGGAGTTAAAACAGAGTTCTCATAGCCATAAGGTCTTGAAGCAGGAGCAGCCTCGGTAAAAGTAGGCGTTGAATGAATCACCATCGGGTTATTAGGTGATTGCTGAGAATACTCATTGCCGTACATTCCATTAGGCGAATTAATACTCATGCCAGAGTTATTATAATAAGAGGCCGGATTGTCGATATTGTTTTTGCCATACGGATTGCCACCCACTTCACCTAAATAAGTACCATTGGGTGCATATAATGAAGCGGCCAAAACAGAGTTGCTGAATAACAGTAAAGCGATAAATGTTTTCATCTTGATCTCCTCTCAATGAAGCCCTGTATAACATATACAGGGGACTAACACTTTCTAAATAATTTTTCTCCGTCTATTATGAAAATTGATACTACTCCATAAAACATATAAGTCCATAAGTATTTGTGGGCTAAAAACTTTAGGTGAATTTTAATTAACAAGATACTCTTGCATCAATAAGGAAAGTTGCAATGCAAGGCTTTCATGG
>CAMDOP010000437.1 GCA_945903675.1 Crenothrix polyspora | reverse complement strand
AAGATTATTTTTGGATAGAATATGTCTTTAAATGACACTGCAATTGCAATAACTTGGTCGACTTGCCGTTGTTGCTTAATAAGCTTAATCGCTATGTGGGCTATGGCATCACTGGGATTGTGCCAGATGGTTACCAACTTAAGGTGGGGCAGTTTGAGCCCAGACGAAAGGCTAAAGGCGAAGCCTAGTTGGCTAGCAACTTAATCTGGTAAAGGTGCGAGGCTTAAGCTTTCGCCCTTAGCCTTTTATCTGCTCTTAAGAGTGCTGACGAAATTTTTTGTGAGTGTGGATGGACATTAATATGCCGAAGCCAGATAAAAGCGTCACTATAGAAGTCCCGCCGTAACTAATTAAAGGTAAAGGCACGCCCACAACGGGAAGTATGCCAATAACCATGCCAATATTAACGAATACATAAACAAAAAATGTAAAAGAAAGACTGCTTGCTAATAATTTATTATATGAATCTTGGGCTTGACTGGCGATATAAAGGCAGCGAGTAATTATGAGTAGATAGAGTGTTAATAACGATAGTCCACCGAATAAGCCAAATTCCTCTGCAAAAACTGCAAATATAAAATCTGTAGAGCTTTCTGGTAAAAAATCAAGTTCTGATTGAGTGCTGCCTAACCAACCTTTACCATAAATCCCACCTGACCCGATCGCTATTTTAGATTGAATAATATGATACCCTCGGCCTAGAGGGTCAGCTTCTGGGTTTAGGAAAGTCAATACACGATCCCGTTGGTAGCCGTGCATAAAGTGCCACAAAATGGGTGTTAATGCAGATAAGATTGTAATGATAGCTGCGATAAAAAACCAAGATAGACCTGCAAAAAAAAGCACAGCGGCCCCAGAACTAAAAACCAAGAGTGCTGTACCTAAATCGGGTTGTTTAGCGATTAATAAAGTCGGTATTATGATTAATAAGCCAGCTATCAAGAGTTGTCTTGGCTTAGGTGGCATGGGATGCTCTGCTAGATACCAAGCAATCATCATCGGCGTAGTCAGTTTAATCATTTCTGATGGTTGAAATCGAAAAGGTCCGAGTTCCAACCAGCGCTGTGCGCCCTTACCAATTTCACCCATAATAAGCACAGCAATGAGTAATAAAATACCTAGTCCAAAAAGTAATGTTGAATAGCGTTTGAATTGATAAGGATCGATATGCGCGATAATTGTCATTAAAAGAAATGCTAGGCCGACCCGTTCAGCTTGACGAATGAGTACGTCCATGTCCTGGCTGCCTGCGCTATAGAGGATAACAAAGCTTAATACTGAAGCTAGTAATAATCCAATAAATAAGGGAATGTCGATATGTAGTTTTCTAAGAATAGTTCCCAATAACGATGGTGGTTCAAAATGTTCATTGCGGGTTTCAATTTTCAATGGCTATCCTTTAAGTATTGTTTGATGACTTGGCCTGCTATAGGCGCGGCCACTGAGCCTCCGTGCCCGCCATTTTCAACTATGACCGCAACGGCAATTTGAGGGTCATTGGCGGGTGCAAACGATATAAAAAGTGCGTGATCACGAAACTTAAAATCAATGCTGTTTTCATTGTATTTGGCGTTTTGTTTAATGCCTAAAACTTGAGCGGTGCCCGTCTTTCCGGCGATTTGATAATTAATATGTTTATTAATTCCTTTGGCAGTACCGCGAGGGCTATGTATAACATTGATCATGCCGTCGATCACGGTACTTACGTTTTCAGGTTTAAGTGTAATAGTGTCTTGGTGTAATTCTGGGCCGGGACTGGTTTCATGCGCTCTAACTATTTTGTCTACTAGGAAAGGAGTCACTACTCGACCTTGATTAGCTAAGGTTGCGGTGGCTCTTGCCAGTTGAAGTGGCGTTACCTGAAGGTAGCCCTGGCCTATTCCCGTAATTAAAGTTTCTCCTGGATACCAAGATTGTTTTTTTTGAGCAAGCTTCCATTCCCGCGAAGGTAATAAACCGGGTTTTTCACCGATGAGATCAAGACCGGTTTTTTCTCCGAAACCAAATTGCTGTAAAAAGCTGTGCATATGATCTATACCAAGCATAGAGGCTAGTCGATAAAAATATACGTCACAGGATTCGGTAATAGCTTGATTTAAGTCTACTGAGCCATGGCCGCCCTTTTTCCAATCACGATATTGATGATCAACGCCAGGTAATTGATAATAACCAGGACAGTTCAGTCGTTGTTCAGGGTTGATAGCTTCGAATTCAAGTCCAGCTAAGGCAATGAATGGTTTCAGAGTAGAGCCAGGTGGATAAAGACCACGTAACGCTCTATTGTATAGGGGTTGATTTTCTGATGCTTGTAGTGCTTGATAAGCGTCATTAGCTATTCCGACCACAAAGGGGTTGGGGTCAAATCCAGGGCGACTGACAAGCGCTAAAACACCACCCGTTTTAATATCAATGGCCACCAATGCTCCGTTATAGCCCGCAAGAGCATCATAGGCTGTTTTTTGCAAATCAATGTCGAGTGTTAAATATAGGTTTGCACCAGGTTCAGGATTGATTTCATTAAGCGTATTAAGTAATCGAGCTTGAACATTGGTTTCTATTTCAGCATACCCTGTTTTTCCATGTAGATCATTTTCGTAAGAGCTCTCTATGCCTAATTTACCAATATGTGTAGAGCCTCTATATTCTGAAATGGGTAAATCTTTGAGTTCTGATTCATTAATGCGGCTCACATAGCCTATAACGTGAGCAGCTAAATCAGTATAAGGATAGTGGCGGACTAAGCGGGTATGAATGTCGACACCCGGATAATAAGGTCTTACTACTGCAAATTTTGCGAGTTCCTCATCATTCATACTTAATAATAGAGGGGTGCTGACAAAGCGTTTTTGGCGCTTACGTAATTTTTGAAAAAGCTCTATTTTATCGGCAGGTATCGTTAGTAGCGTCTGTAAACCTAATAAGGTTTCATCCATATTTCTGATTTGTTCAGGAATTAATTCTAAGCTATAAGATGGCGTGTTTTCCGCTAAAACTTTACCGTTTCTATCATAAATCATGCCTCGGGTAGGAACTAAGGGAACGATTTTAATGCTGTTGTCTTTGGCCAATAATGAATAATGTTCATGTCCGACAATTTGTAAATAAATAAGGCGAATGATCAACCCCGATGTTAATAGAGTGATGACGAAGAAGGCGGCAACAATTCGATTGAGAAATATACGGTTTTCTAAAGAGTGATCTTTAATGGTATACATGCTTTGTGACTTTTATCTAAAGCGTGGTGGTAAGCGAACTAGTCGTAAG
>CAMDOP010000436.1 GCA_945903675.1 Crenothrix polyspora | reverse complement strand
TGGTTAACTAATATATTCACACATATCATCGGTAGAGCCTGGAACATCCCCGTGCCGCCACAATTTGCGGGGCATTTTAAACTGATCGCGGAATTGTTTCAACCTGCACCAATTGCTATAGAACATCAAAGCAGCTAATACGCTAGTAGTTTGGGCTAACGGCTCTATCGTTAACCCAACATTGCACCTAATTATGTTGGGTTGCGAAAAGCACGCAGCCCAACCTAGGGTTTATTGGATGCTTAATTTCCACCCGGCATCCCTTTAAGTAACCATGCGATAAAATTATCACGGTTACGCGAACAGATCACTACCTTGCCTCTGCCTGAAAACTTTAACACCATACCTTCACCACTGGTAACGCTGTTAACTAACTGCCCTAACAATCCACTGGCTTGTTGGGTCGCTACAGAAATTTCATGATGTAAGGTGCTATCCCAAGCCACTACATGCGCATTATCAATAATAATATCTTTACCCGGCTCTACATCGAGTACAAAGCTAGAACCAAAGCCTGATACGGCCAATTTTCCGACACCGCTGGCTTCACAAATAAAGAAACCACCTGTTTGACCAAACATCGCTGTGCTTAAACTTTGTGAACGTACATTCAAAGTCACACCACTTTCTGCCGCAACAAAAGCACCATCAGTAATTTTGTAGCTAATAGCACCCACATCCAATACTTGTATAGCGCCTGGTAAAGTCGGTGATAATAAACAATCGCCGTCACCTCGTATCGCTTCTATGTGTTGTTGAAAGAACGACTCTCCATTAGCAAAGCGTCGCATCAACGCACTACCTATTCCGCCAGTCATTTTTCCTTTTAGCTCCAAGGCACTTTCCATCATGACCATGGCATTAGATTCGCAATAAATCTTTTCCCCACGCAACAAACTAATATGCAAAAAGGGATCAACATCGCCAGTCACTGTAAATTGTGCCATCTCTTATTTAGCCTTTAGTTAAAATCAAAAACAGGCATTATCTTTCACTTATGCTTATTATTCCAATATTTACCATTATCATCACGCCATGATTGGATATCCCAGCCGTTTGCTTGCTCACTCAACATAAGAGCACCTTTATCTGCAGTGTTCCACCAGTGCGCACCAATTTGCTGATAGTGCTGTAAGCTGATCGGATACGGATGGCCAAATTGATTTTTATAGCCAGCAGAAATCAATACATACCTAGGCTGGACAGCCTGCAAGAAACTCAGCGATGAAGAGGTTTTACTACCATGATGCGGCGCCATCAAAATATCAGATTTCAAATCATGACCATAAGTCTCCACCAACCAAGCTTCTGCGGCGGCTTCTATATCACTAACCAATAAGACTGATCCTTGTTTCGACTGAATTCTTAGCACACAAGAATTATCGTTATCGGAGACAAAGCTTTGTTGTGGCGACAACATAGTAAAACTCACCTCATCCCAAACCCAAGCTTGTCCAGCTACACAAGTCTGCGGCGCATAAGCGCTTAATTGCTCAGTAGCACTGGTTAATACTTGCTGAGTAGGCATGCCACGCAACAACGACTTGGCACCGCCAATATGATCGTTATCACCATGACTAACAATCAAGGTATCTAAGTGTTTGGTGCCTTGTTGTCGTAAAAAGGGCAAGATAGTGCTCTGGCCCATATCACTTTCTGCGGAAAACTTAGCTCCCGTATCATAAACCAAATTATGATGTGCGGTTTGCACCACTAAAGACAAGCCCTGCCCTACATCCAGCACCGTCATCTTAATAGCACCTAGCGCTGGTAGCTTAGGTTCGGTAAAAATTAATGGTAGGAACATAAACACACTGAGCCAACGTGCCGGCGTACCAGTAGGTGCTAACATTAACAAAATACCCGGCAAGGCAAATAGCAAGGCCCATGTCGAAGGCTGGGCGTGATTGATAGAAGCTAAGGGCAATTCAGCAAGCATGGACAACAGCCACCATAAGCCTTGTAAAACAGAATCTACCGCAATAAATAACCAGTGAGCAATCATCGGCACTATAAACATTAGCAGCACAGCTATCAAGGCCACTGGCACGACTAAAACACTGATAACAGGCACGGCTATAAAATTGGCTAACGGTGATATCAAGGACACCTGCTGAAAAAAGAACAATAACAAAGGGGCCAAGCCCACTGAAGTTGCCCAATTAATCTTGATGACTTCTACCATATAGCCAAACGAACCTAAGCGACTAGAAACTGTATAGATAATTAAACTGACTGCCAGAAAGGACAACCAAAAGCCCGCCGACAAGGCGGCTAATGGATCGAAAATCATCACTAACAATAATGCGATGGCTAGGGTATTAAAGGGTCGAGTATTGCGCTGAAAACTAATAGCAAGCATCACCACTGTTAGCATAATCACTGAACGCTGAGTCGGTACAGAAAAACCCGCTAATCCCGCATAAAACACAGCCGTCACCATAGCCGCAAATGCAGCAACTCGCTGTGGCGAGTAAGCCAATAACCTTGTCCTAGCCCATATTTTTAGTACCAGAAAGTAAACTAATCCGGCAATCAAACCTACGTGTGAACCTGAAATCACCACGAGATGCGTAGTGCCGGTTTTTCTAAAAACCTCCCATTCATGCTGGGAGATACCACTACCATCACCAATGGTAAGAGCTTTAATCAAACCTAAATGAGAGCAGTCGCTAGCGACTACCGATAAACGATCAGTAATCATTTGTCGCCACATGGCTATATGCAACCATGTTGAGGAAACGCCCAACAAAACAGGCTTAGGGCTTGGGCGTATATAACCAGTCGCGGCAATACCTTCGGTAAATAACCAACGCTCATAATCAAAGCCACCGGGATTAAAACTACCATGAGGCCGCTTTAATTTGACCGTAAATGACCATAGTTGACCGGCTTTAATAGGCTGTTCGGGATAATACCAATTTAATCTTAATAAACGAGGTAGTTTTTGCGCAGAGGATTGCACGATAAAGTCAAAGCGCGTACGTCGTTCATCTTGCTCCGGTAAATCGGCAATATAACCAATCACCCCGATATCAATACCTTCTAGCGCTTCTGGTAGTTGATCAGATAAACGTAGCATGGCAAAAACCACGGCCCACAACACCCCCATTACCAAGAACCATAAGCGCCAATGTCGTAAGATGGCAAATGCTAAAGCCGAGAGGCTGACCATGATTAGCCAGAGATTGCTGGGCAATACCTGAAACTGCTGGACAGCTAGAAGTCCGACTAGAAATAACAGTACAGATACCAGCATTTAATGCCTCGGAGTTA
>CAMDOP010000435.1 GCA_945903675.1 Crenothrix polyspora | reverse complement strand
TACAATAAACACCTCGCTGTTTTATCAGCCATTCTAGACTATGCCACTCTGCAACAAGAGGACGATAGTATTCTGGATCAATACATAGACGATAATCCCTGTAAACGTGTTCGCTCTCTTAAATTGGACAACAAAATTGTTCGCTATCTGTCTGATGAAGAAAAGCCACGCTTACTAAAGGCTGCTAAAGAAATTGGTGGCAAGTTTTATCTAAAAGTGTTGATGGCACTTACGACTGGGATGCGTAAAGGCGAACTTGAGCGTTTACGATGGCAAAATATCGACTTTGATAAAGGGCTAGCAATACTATCAGACACTAAAAATGGAACGCCTAGGCACACACCTATCCCCAATATTATTATCGATCAACTTAAGAAACATAGGGAAATCGGCAACCTCCTTCTATTTCCTTCCAGCACCAACATAAACAAACCCTTTGACTATAAAAAGCAATGGACAAAATGCTTGAATACCGCAGACATCAATAACTTTAGATGGCACGATATGCGTCATGACACAGCGTCGACATTAGCTATGGATGGTCGGACATTAAAAGAGATAGCTGAAATTCTTGGGCATAAGAGTCTAGCCAGTACTGATCGTTATGCGCATTTATCGACGGCACATAAATCTCAAGTACTAAATGATACGATGTCGAAGTCGATTTGTTTATAATCCTATTGGATAGTCTATGGCGTGTGCCGGAAAAGCCGAGCAATTACTCGCTTGACTGGTTACCTTTTCTAATAAGCAATACTTTGATGAGGTGTGTATGGATAAATCCACAATAATCGATCTGGCTGAGAACGAAGTTTTTGCATCTGACCAGTTTGATTTAAACCCCGAAGTTCGAAATTTCAACTCATTATTCAGTAACGAAATTTGTCCTAGAAAAGAGGATATGCAAACAGCACTAAGTTTTTATGAAACACTTTCTGATGAAGAAATTGAAAGAAGATATTGCATTCATTATTGGGAAGACTGTGCTTTAGGTTGCTTTGATGCACTTCATGATGAAGTTATGGAAAATTTTGGTAGATCGATTGATAAACGTGAACTTGCACGAAGAGAAATAAAAAATGTCGAGTTACTTCTAAATGAAGGTAAGTTCCAAATAATGCCAAAAAAAGAGCATATTTTGATAGACAAAATACCCGCTATGTATGAAAAGCTAATCACTGGCACTTGGTCCAATTTTTTTATTGCTGAGGAGTTAGTGGCTTCTGAAGAAGCTCGAGAAAAATCTAACCAAAAATTCATCAATTCTATATTCGAAATTAAAGATAAATATAAAGATAATATGCATGAAGCACATGCAGCACGTATGGAATTGATTGAGCAATCATTAAATGATACTACTGGTCTATTGTATATTGATTATTTCAACTCTGATTGGATCGCTGCCATGCAAATACAAGCCATGATCTGGTATAAGGCGGCTCTTGAAAAAATAATGATGACTGGAAGAAATTATTTAGCTCACTTAACAGAGGAACATAAGGAAACCTTTAATAGAAGTAACGGTATGTCTATGTATAGGCTTAGACGCTCCAACGATGGTTATGAAGCTATTACTAGCAGCTATGAACATTTTACTTTGACACTTAAGCGAAATCCTCAGTGGGGAGAACTAATGTTCTTTATGCTAAAAAATCCTCCCAAAGGCATTAACATCACAGGAAAACAGAAAGGTCAAAAGGTTGAAGAAATAAGCATAGAAGGCATTGAGAAGCCTATTGACCGGGACGCCTTTCGGAAAAGATTCGAACGATACTTCATAAAAACGGACAATAAACAGGACAATAGATAATTTATTAGGATAGTTAGCCGTTAGCCAAACAATATCATATATTCGACATACCATAGCCTCACGATGTTTAACTACCCGTGAGGCTTTTTTATGACCAGTACTTCTATCAATACAACCTTAGGCGACTTCTGCCCAAAGAATGCTTTTGCAGTCCATCCCGATAATCCACTGAAAGAATCAGAATTCAACTGGTTATTCAAAAACCGTGATGCTAATGGATTTAAAGACGCATTTGTCAAAGTGACGGTCAGAAACTTTCTAGTTCACATTCCAACTTTTGCTCAGTGTTTAACTGATCGTAGAGGCGCATAAATATTGCCTAATTCGCAGTGTATGCAACTGACTACCAATTGGATTGATTGGACACAGATAGTTGGTATCGCATGGCAAATGCGGATTACAAGCAGTAATGATGCAGCCTATAGCTAAAAACTACAGTGAACTTATATAAATCAGCATTAGTTTTAAAATTTATGCTGATTGTTATAGATCTTTTTTACTCAACATGAATATTTTTATGAGAACTTATTTTGCTGTACAGCAGCACAAAACTATCAATGCCGGTTGGCAGCAATGTCTTCAGTGGGCGCGTGAACAGCTTGATGAAAATGATGCACCTGTGCATTTGTTGACGGCCAGAGGAGATGATCAACAAGCAATAATAATTGCTGAAGTGACTACTGACCATGAGCACATGATTGAAGGTGGTAGAGCAATGTCCATTAAAAGGTTGATGCATGGCTAAGCCGAAATATAAGGTGTCAGGAGGCGTTATTGTTCAACCACTACTGATGCTTGATTCTTTGGCTTATCAAACCCTCAGCGCTAAATCAGTCAAGTTGATGTCCTTAATGCAAAGGCACTGGCGAGACGATAAAGCCATTGATTATGGGATTACCCAAGTGACACGATCGTTGAAATGTTCTCGTAGCACAGCATCAGCACTTTTTATGGAATTACAGGCGTATGGGTTTATTGCTGTTGTTGATGAAGCGGATTTTTACGCCAATAAAGCACGATCCTGGCGACTCACTTTTAGGCCATTTTTAAATAGGGAGCCAACACATGATTGGAAACATTGGCCTCCTTAAAATTAATGTCATTGTTCGGCTGCGAAACCAGCATTGTTACTGTCACCGAACACCTAAGCCACTTTTTACCGTTGACTGGTTTTGTCAGCGAACGGGGGGCTTGATTTTAGAGGGCTGTAGCGGGGCAAAAACACCTACCCCGTTCGGCTAGAGGGCATGTACTACTGTTACAGCCATACCTATATAACTTATTAAGAGATTACTAAATGAAGACTTCAAATATCACACCTATAAATATTAAACCTTTAACAAATAATGAGAACACTATGAATTACATTGATCAAGCACAGTCTATTTCATTAGCAGAGCATTTGGCAGTAAAAAACTTGTGTCATATCTCCAGCAGCTATTTCTCTGATAACGATGTCAAAGTAAAG
>CAMDOP010000434.1 GCA_945903675.1 Crenothrix polyspora | reverse complement strand
GTTTCTCAATGGATACGCCTTGCATGAGGAGCCGTGTACGGATCCGTACGCACGGTTCTGTGGGCAGACGGAGGCTTCGGCCCCCTCTGACCCGATATAAACACATTGCGTAATGCGTTTTTTACCGTGCGCCGCTTGGCTTCGGTGGGGTGGGCAGTCATCACTGGCAAATATAACAACTCATCTAGCAGTACTTGGAGTTTATCCTCTGTTACCCCTGAGTTTTTAAAGGTTAACAAGGTGTCGTGGAAGGAATTGGGCCAATAATGCCCACCTTGCTCCGCTTGATGCCGTCGTAAGCCCAAGTAATAAGATTCTTCCGCGATATTAAGCAAACTGAAATAATGGTTGAATACCCGCACGACACCACTAATGGCATCAAGATTAAGTTTTTCGATACCTGAGCTTAACTGGTTCAGTTTGTTGGTATTACCATCGCTGGCCCAACGGGTGAAGTGGTTTTGAAGTTGTTCAATATGGGCAGTGATTTCAGATTGGGTTTGATCGTTCAAAACCCGGATCAACACTGAACCTAAAAATCGATTTGAACGGCTTAATTCGGTGTCTTTATAAGAAGTTGACATGGCTATTTTTGTAATATGTTAGGTTTATGCGTTAGATTTCTAAAGCCACAAACTGCCGTTCGGGTAACGATAAGGTGGCACGTTGTTCGGTTAGTAACTTAAACTGGCAGATGTCAGGGTCATAACCAAAAACTTCGCCGGTTTCAATTTTGTACATCCAGCCGTGCAATTTAATTTTGCCCTGAGATAAGCCCGATGCAATGACGGGATGGGTGCGCAGGTTTTCCATTTGCATCAGCACGTTTTCTTGGGTAGCCACATTGAGTAATGCGGCATCGTTTAGATGGGTGTATTTGTCGCGCACAATGCGACGGGTAGATTCGGCATGGCACAGCCATTGTGTTAAGGCCGGAAAGTCGGATTGTGCGGGTGGCGTCAATAAGCTTTTCATTGCGCCACAGTGGCTATGGCCACAGACAATAATGTCCTTAACGCCCAAACCCGCAACAGCAAATTCAATAGTTGCCGCCTCTCCGCCTTGTAATGCACCGTAAGGTGGTACTAAGTTACCGGCATTGCGCAAGATAAACAGTTCGCCCGGTTCGGTTTGTGTCAGAAGATTGGGATTAATCCGTGAATCGGAACAAGTAATGAACAAGACTTCAGGCGATTGGCCTTCCGTCAAGCGCTCGAAAAGTTCGCGTTGTGAACCGAAAACTTTGGTTTGATAATGCTGCAGACCCTTTATTAATTTTTGCATGGCACGTTCTTGTATGTTGAATGAATGAGTCACAGTGTACACGCCACTATTTACATTGAAAAATAGAAGGTTTGGATTAAATGTATCGTAAATTACGATATAATAAGACCTATGCAACGAATCAATTATCAACACTTATTCTATTTCTGGCATGTCGTCACCGCAGGCAGCATTACTGCTGCCTGTGAAAAACTGCACCTTGCCCAACCCACTATCAGCGGGCAGTTGACGGTATTTGAGCAAGCGATTGGGGAAAAATTATTTTATAAACAAGGTCGAAAACTGCAATTGACCGATACTGGGCGTATTGTTTTCCACTATGCCGAGGAGATTTTTGCGTTAGGACGAGATTTAGGCAACACCTTAAAAGGTCTGCCGACCGGTAGGGCATTACGCTTAAGTATTGGTATTGCCGATGCATTGCCAAAATTAGTGGTCTATCGGTTAATGCAGCCGGTTTTTCAATTGCCTGAACCGGTAAAAATCTATTGTTATGAAGATAAAGTAGAGCGGTTGTTGAGCGATATTACCCTGCAACGTATCGATTTAGTTCTATCAGATACCCCACTGACCTCAAGTAGCAATGCTAATATCTTCAATCATCTATTAGGTGAATCTGCGGTGACTGTGTTTGCAAACTCAGAACTGGCGGCTATTTACCGACCCAATTTTCCGCGTTCTTTGTGCGGTGCGCCATTTTTACTGCCGACCAACAACACAGCCTTACGCCGCTCCTTAGATCAGTGGTTTGATAATGAAAATATTCGACCAAACATTCAGGCTGAAATTGAAGATAGCGCGTTAATAAAAACATTTGGCAAAGGGGGGATGGGGTTGTTTGTTGCACCAACTATTGTTGAGGCTGAAATTAAACGTCAGTATATGGTTGAAACGGTAGGTAGTATCGAGTCGGTCAAAGAAAGTTTTTACGCAATTACTGTGCGTAGAAAACTAAAACATCCTGCGGTGACCGCTATTTTGGATAATGCACGAGATAATCTCTTTTGAGTTCCTTTTTAAGTTGAATTCGGGTTGCTTCTAGAAGTTGTGTAGTATTTTACTACTGAGCTAATTTGGCTAAGATATCGCAGTTTAGCCAGCTAACATTAGCTCAAAATGACTGGCCTTTGCCGTCAGTAATTTCTTATATCAGCATAATCAGTCAGTTAGCTTTAAGGTAAATGACTGCTTTCGATTATATTGGTGTCATGAACAAAATAACTACCAAAGTTTGCTGATGGCTTTTTTTATCAGCCATAAGAATAATGAATGAACGCTGTACGGGTATTAAAATTACACAGTGTCAAGATAAGTAATCACTTTTGTATCTAGCTCTGTTTGACCAAAAATTTATCCAACTGATTCGCAAAGGCTTGTACATCGCGTGAACTTAATGCAGATGGTCCGCCAGTATCAATGCCGCTAGAACGCAAGGTATCCATAAAGTCACGCATATTCAAACGCTCCTTGATGTTGTCTTGCGTATAAAGTTCGCCGCGAGGATTGATGGCATGACCACCTCCACAGAGCACTTCATAAGCTAAAGGAATATCGCTAGTAATCACCAAATCACCAATAATTAGCCTTTTGACAATTTCATTGTCAGCGACATCAAACCCAGAATTTACCTGCAAAAACTGTATGAAGCGCGATGGTGGTGTTTGTAAAGTGTGATTGGCAACTAGAGTCGTGGTAATGCTCAAACGCTCTGCTACTCGAAACAAAATATCTTTAATTGCTTTTGGACAGGCATCGGCATCGACCCAAATTTTCATTACTTATTCCGAATTAGTAAAAATTAAATGACATAAATAGGGGTATAAGCCTTGCATGAAATACTAATGTATCGAGCATCATAGTCAGATCTACAGTTTCGAGCAGTAAATACGCTGTCTAGCTCAAGTACTCAATAACTAAAACACTACATTTTTATAGTGTAAAAAATCTTGTAAACTCAAATTTTCACGGCAAACTGTGTAGCATTAGATTAAAACT